>NZ_JBDGJH010000008.1:0-274010 GCF_057656995.1 Mycobacterium sp. Soil_C_30
GAGTTTGTAAGAGTCAGACACCAGGTGAAAAGACCCAACCACCGCAACAGCGGCACGTCCACTGTGACACTGAGTGTCTGTACGGCGACACACGTGAAAACACGGACAAAACTGCGCGCTCGCCGGGCGGTCGTTGCGCTCCTCGCCCTGACCGTGGCGCTGGCCGCCGCAGGCTTTCCCGTCTACGTCATACCGCAGGTCGACGAACCCAGGCAGGCCGACGCGATCCTGGTCCTCGGTGGCACGGCGTCAGCGGCACGGTATCTGGAAGGCTTGGAGCTGGCGCAGCAGGGCATGGCCCCGACGCTGGTGCTGTCCAATCCGTACCGCCCTCCCGACCCGGTGCTGGATGGACTGTGCGCTCGCCCGCAGGCCGGTTTCGACATCGAGTGTTTTGCGCCCGATCCCCGGACGACTCTGGGCGAGGGCCGTGAGCTGCGCCGGCTGGCTGACGAACGTGGTTGGCGCACAGTGATCGTCGTGACCTCCACGTCGCACATCTCACGGGCGCGTTACATCATCGGCAAGTGCTTCGACGGGACACTGGTGCTGGTGGACACCCCATCGAGGCTGAGCCCGTGGGGGTGGGCGTGGATCTACACCTATCACTCCGCGGGGTACGTCAAGTCATGGTTGCAGGGGGCCTGCTGACTCTTCCGGCGGAACCAAGACCTCGCCGCGCGCGCCGGTGGGGACCTTGCAGCCGGCGAGGGTGAGTCCGAGGATCACCATCGTGGCGCCCAGCCCGAGGTGCAGCCAGTTGTCGGCGCTGTTCACCGGCAGGAAGTTGGCCGGCGACTGCGTGTCGATGAGCAGTCCGTACCCCCACAACGCCAGGTAGACGACGCCGCCGACCAACAGATACGCCCGGGACCGACGGAACGTTGTCGCCATCGCCAGACCGAGCAGGCCGACAACGATGTGAATCAGATTGTGCAGTATCGAGGTTTCGAAGATCCCGAACAGTTCGGCCTCCGACTGCGGACCTGCCATCTGCAGCGAGTCGAGGTGGCTGGTGACCCCGGGAACGAACCCCAGAACACCGGCCAGCAGGAACAGCGAACCCACGAGAATCGCTGCGCCCTGCACCGCGAGCAACCCCACTTGGGGACGACGCCGCACTCGAGCATGACTGGTGGTCATGGCCGTCCTCCTCCCGACAATTTGACGTCGCCGTAGGCCCCCCGCATACCCCGGCCCGAGCCCGATTAACCGTGCAATCGCCGGGTAGCCGGGCCCCATGGTTGACGCACGACTGGCCCTGGTCACCGGGGCCTCCAGCGGTATCGGATTCGAACTGGCCCGGCTCTTCGCCGAGAACGGCTACGACCTGGTGGTGGCCGCCGACAGCGACAAGATCAACGACGTCCCCCAACGGCTGGCCGACACCGGCGCGTCGGTGCAGGCGGTGCAGGTCGACTTACGCACCCCCGGCGGCGTCGAACACCTTTACCAGAGCACGGTCGCCGGGGGCCGGGTGCTGGCGGCCGCGGCGCTCAACGCCGGCGTCGGGCGCGGTGACATGTTCTTGAAGACCGAACTCGAGGACGACTTGTCCGTCATCGACCTGAACGTGCGCTCCACCGCGCATCTGGCCAAGCTCGTGCTGCGCGATATGGCCAACCGGGGTGAGGGCAAAGTGCTCTTCACCTCGTCGGTGGCCTCGATGATGCCGGGCTCCTATCAGACGGTGTACAACGCCTCGAAGTCGTTTGTGCAGTCCTTCGCCGAGGCACTGCAGGACGAGCTGCGTGACAGCGGCATCACCATCACGTCGCTGATGCCCGGGCCCGTGGACACCAACTTCTTCCACCGCGCCAAGATGGACGAGACCCCGGTGGGCAAGATGTCCAAGGACGACCCCGCCGACGTCGCCAGGCAGGGCTTCGAGGCACTGATGCGCGGTGACAAGAAGGTGGTCGCCGCCTCACCGCTGTCCAAGGTGATGGGAACCGTCAGCCGGGTGCTACCCGACAGTGTGAAAGCCGCCGGGAGCCGGCTCATCTCGGTGCCGCTGCGCCGCTAGCGGGGCTGGCACGCTGCTCACTCCTGGAAGCGGTAACCCATCCCCGCTTCGGTGAGCAGATGTTTGGGCTTGGAGGGGTCGGCCTCCAGCTTGCGTCGCAATTGCGCCAGATACACACGCAGATAGTGCGTCTCTTTGGCGTAGGCCGGGCCCCACACCTCCTTGAGCAGTTCTTCACGGCCGACGAGCTTGCCCCGGTTGCGTACCAACATCTCCAACATGCCCCACTCGGTGGGGGTCAGGTGCACTTCGATGCCGTTGCGGGTGACCTTCTTGGCCGCGAGATCAACTGTGAACGACGAGGTTTCGACGACGGGCTGATCGGTCTCCGAGGCGGCGGCGCCGCGGCGCACGGCGGCGCGCAACCGGGCCAGGAACTCGTCCATACCGAACGGCTTGGTCACGTAATCGTCGGCGCCGGCGTCGAGCGCCTCCACTTTGTCCGACGAATCGGTGCGCGCCGACAGCACGATCACCGGCGCCGACAGCCAGCCGCGCAACCCGCCGAGCACCTCGATACCCGACATGTCCGGCAGGCCGAGGTCGAGGATCACCACGTCGGGCCGGTGCTCGGCGGCCACCCGCAACGCCTCCGCGCCGGTGGCGGCGGTGAACACCTCGTAGCCGCGTACCGACAGGTTGATCCGCAAGGCCCGCAGGATCTGCGGTTCGTCGTCGATCACCAGGACCCGGGTCTTGCCCATCACAAACCTCCTATGGCAGCCGGCAGCTCGACCACCACGGTCAGCCCGCCGCCGGGTGTGTCCGTCACCGAGACGGTGCCGCCCATCGCCTCGGTGAAACCCCGGGCCACCGACAGGCCCAGGCCCACGCCGCTGCTGTTGTCGGAGTCGCCGAGCCGCTGGAACGGTTCGAACATCTGCTCCTCGGTGCCGCGGACCACCCCCGGCCCCTCGTCGACGATGTTGATCAGCACGCGGTCGCCGATGTGTCCGGCGTTGACCCGCACCCACCCCTGCGCCGAATAGCGCAGCGCGTTGTCGATCAGATTCACCAGCACCCGCTCCAGCAGACCGGAATCCGCCAGCACCACGGCGTCGCCCACGTCGACCTTCACACGGTCCAGCGATGCCGTTGTGCCGCGGCTGATCCCGAGCAGGGCCCGCTGCACGGCCTCCTCCACGTAGACGCGGTTGACGCTGGGTTTGACCACCCCGGCGGCCAGCCGCGACGAATCGAGCAGGTTGCCCACCAGTGCGGTCAGGCCGTCGACGGATTCCTCGACGGTGGCCAGCAACTCGGCGGTGTCCTCGGGTGAGAACTCGACGTCGTCGCTGCGCAGGCTCGAGACCGCCGCTTTGGCCGCGGCCAGCGGAGTGCGCAGGTCGTGGCTGACCGCCGACAGCAGAGAGCGGCGCAGTTCGTCGGCTTTCGCGATCGCCTCGGCCCGGCTGGCTTCTTCGGTGAGCTCGCGTTGCCGCACCAGGCCGGCGGCCTGCGTCGCCACGGCGCCGAGCACCCGACGGTCGCGGGCCGGCAGCCGCCGCCCGGACATCAGCAACCAGAACTCGTCATCGCCCACTTCGATTGCGGTGTCGGCGGACTCGATGTCCACGCAGGGGTTGTCTCCCACGCAGGCCACCACGCCGGTGCCCTCGCGCAGCAGCGACACCGACCGCTGCAGGTATGTCTCGCGGACCCGGTCCAGCAGCGACGTCAGGTCCGCACCGCGCAGCACCGATCCGGCGAACAGCGCCAGCAGCTCGGCCTCCTGGGAGGCGCGTCGGGCCTCCCGGGTCCGCGTGGCGGCGCGATCAACCAGCGCGGCGACGGCCACCGCCACCACCAGCAGCACGAAAATGGTGATGGCACTGTCGGGTTCGGAGATGGTCAGGCTGTAACGCGGGTCGGTCAGGAAGTAGTTGAGCAGCATTCCCGACAGCAGCGCCGACACCACGGCGGGTCCGATTCCGCCGAGCAGCGCCACCACCAGTACGCCGATGAAGAACAGTGCACTGTCCCCGCCGATCCCGATGGCCGGGTCCAGGAATGCGTAGATCAGCGCGCAGATGGCCGACGGCACCGCGAAGGCGGCCAGCCAGGACACCACGCGCCGCTCGCGTGGCGCCAGCCGCGCCAAGGTGAACGGCCGTTTGGCTTCTTCGTGACTGACCATGTGGACATCGATCTTGCCGGAATCCTGCACCGTGCGGGCGCCGATGCCTTCGTCGAAGATCCGCGCCCAGCGCGACCGGCGTGAGGTGCCGACCACCAACTGGGTGGCGTTGCGCTCCCGTGCAAAGTCCAGCAGGGCAGCGGTGACGTTCTCGCCGACGACGGTGTGCACGGTGGCGCCCAGACTCGCGGACAGCTCCCGGATCTTGCCCATCTGCGGGGCGGACACTCCCGACAGGCCGTCGCCGCGGACGACGTGGACCACCATCAGTTCGGCGCTGGATTTTGATGCGATCCGAGATGCGCGGCGTACCAGGGTTTCCGACTCCGGGCCACCGGTGACGGCGACGACCACCCGTTCGCGGGCCTCCCAGGTGTCGCTGATCTGGTGATCGGCACGGTATTTCGCCAGCGCGGCGTCCACCTGGTCGGCCAGCCACAGCAGCGCCAGTTCGCGCAGTGCGGTCAGGTTGCCCTGCCGGAAGTAGTTGCTCAGGGCCGCGTCGATACGGTCGGAGGCGTAGACGTTGCCGTGAGACAGTCTGCGCCGCAGAGCTTCCGGGGTGATGTCGACGAGCTCGATCTGGTCGGCGCTGCGGACGACGGCGTCGGGTACGGTCTCCTGCTGCTGGATCCCGGTGATCTGGGTGACGACGTCGTTGAGGCTCTCGAGGTGCTGCACGTTGACTGTCGAGATGACGGTGATTCCGGCGTCGAGCAGCTCCTCGATGTCCTGCCACCGTTTGGGGTTCTTGCTGCCGGGGGTGTTGGTGTGGGCGAGTTCGTCGACCAGCACCACGTCGGGGTCGCGGGCCAGGACCGCCGCCACATCCAGTTCGGCGAAGGTGCCGCCGCGGTAGTCGATGTACCGCGGCGGCACGATCTCGATGTCTTCGAGCAGCTCGGCGGTCTTGCGGCGGCCGTGGGTCTCCACCACGGCCGCCACCAGATCGGTGCCGCGCTCGAGACGGCGGTGCGCCTCGCCGAGCATGGCGAACGTCTTCCCGACGCCGGGGGCCGCGCCCAGGTAGATGCGCAGCTCACCGCGTTTGGATCGGGGGCCGGTGCTCACCTGAACATCATCCACCCAGCCCGTCGAGTGCGAGGTTGACCTCCAGCACATTGACACGGGGTTCACCCATGAAACCCAGCGCGCGACCTATGGTGTGCTCGTCGACGATCCGGCGCACCTGCTCGGCGGGGATGCCGCGCGCGGCCGCCACCCGGTCGATCTGCAGGTCGGCGTAGGCGGGGGAGATGTCAGGGTCGAGACCGCTGCCGCTGGCGGTCACCGCATCGGCAGGCACCACCGCTTCGGCGGACCCTTCGACGGCGACCAGCTGTCCGGTGGCGAGGTCACGGCCGTCGTTGCACTGGACCGGGACTCCTTCGTAGGTGGTCACGAAGGGCCGAGCCGGGCACAACTGATTGACGCTGATCACCTCGGTGGGGTTGACGACGTTGCCCCGCGCGTCACGGGTGCCGTGCACCGACAGCACCGCACCCACCCCGTCGCCGGTGCAGAACGGTCGGCTGCCGTCGACACCGTTGGCCGCCCCGATCTCGAGGCTGCGGGTGCACACCAGAGTCAGCAGGCTGGTGCGGTCTGCCGTGTCGACGAGGTCTTCGGGGCCCAGATTGCTGGCACTGGTGGCCATCGGGTCGTAGCCGTCTCCGGCGGCCGAAGGGCGGGACTGGAAGTACTGCGGCAGCGGGTTGCCCTGGGCGTCGGTGAACAGCTGACCGATCAAGCTGGAGCCCACGGCTTTTCCGTCGACCTGGATGATCGAGCCGTCTGCCTTGTGCTGCAGGCCGGGCACTTGCGCCACGGCCCACACCACCAGCGGGTAGGCCAGGCCGGTGATCACGGTGAGCACCAGCAACGCACGCAGTGCGGCCCAGTGCTGGCGGGCGATGGACGAGAGTTTCATGTCAGGACATCCCAGGGAAGAGTTGAATGACGAGATCGATGAGCTTGATGCCGAGGAACGGCGCGATGATGCCGCCCAGGCCGTAGATGTAGAGGTTGCGGCTCAACAGCTTCGACGCACTGGCCGGGGTGTAGCGCACCCCCTTGAGCGCCAGCGGGATCAGGAACACGATGACGATCGCGTTGAAGATCACCGCGGACAGGATCGCCGACTGCGGGCTGTGCAACCGCATCACGTTCAGCAGGTCCAGGCCGGGGAACAGCGTCACGAACAGCGCCGGAATGATGGCGAAGTACTTGGCGATGTCGTTGGCGATGGAAAACGTGGTCAGCGCACCCCGGGTGATCAGCAGCTGCTTGCCGATCTCGACGATCTCGATCAGCTTGGTGGGATCGGAATCGAGATCGACCATGTTGCCGGCCTCTTTGGCCGCCGAGGTGCCGGTGTTCATCGCGACGCCGACGTCGGCTTGGGCCAGTGCGGGAGCGTCGTTGGTGCCGTCACCGGTCATCGCGACCAGCCGGCCACCGGCCTGCTCCTTCTTGATCAACGCCAGCTTGTCCTCGGGGGTGGCTTCGGCCAGGAAGTCGTCGACACCGGCTTCATCGGCAATCGCCTTGGCGGTCAACGGGTTGTCGCCGGTGATCATGACCGTGCGGATTCCCATGCGTCGCATCTCGTCGAAGCGTTCACGCATGCCTTGCTTGACCACGTCTTTGAGGTGAATGACGCCGAGCACCTCGGCGAGTCCGTTGAACACCCGGCCCACCACCAAAGGCGTACCGCCGGCGTTGGAGACGTCGTTGACGATATCGGTCAGCGCAGGCGGTACGTCGCCGCCCAACGACCGCACCCACTCGGCCACCGACGCGGCCGCACCCTTGCGCAGTGACGGGCCGTCCTCCAGATCGACACCGGACATGCGGGTGGCTGCGGTGAACTCCACCCACTGGGCGCCGGCCAGTTCGCCGGGGTGGCGGGCCCGCAGGCCATATGCCTCCTTGGCATACACCACGATCGAGCGGCCCTCCGGCGTCTCGTCGGCCAGGCTGGACAACTGCGCGGCATCGGCCAGCGCCTCGGCGGTGACACCGGGCAGCGGAATGAAGTCGCCCGCTTGACGATTGCCGAGGGTGATGGTGCCGGTCTTGTCCAGCAGCAGGGTGTTGACGTCCCCGGCGGCCTCGACCGCACGGCCCGACATGGCCAGCACATTGCGCTGCACCAGGCGGTCCATGCCGGCGATGCCGATGGCGCTCAGCAGCGCGCCGATGGTGGTGGGGATCAGGCACACCAGCAGCGCCACCATGACGATGCCCGTCACGCCGTTGCCGTCGAGTGAAAGACTGTCCGGCACTCCGGGATTGTTGGCCTTGGAGTAGATGGCCAGCGGCTGCAGGGTGGCGACGGCGAACACGAAGATGATGGTCAGCGCGCTCAGCAGGATGTTGAGCGCGATCTCGTTCGGGGTCTTCTGCCGGTTGGCGCCTTCCACCAGGGCGATCATCCGGTCGACGAAGCTCTCGCCGGGCTTCTGGGTGATCTTGACGACGATGCGGTCGCTCAGCACGGTGGTGCCGCCCGTCACCGCCGAGCGGTCGCCGCCGGATTCGCGGATCACCGGTGCGGATTCGCCGGTGATGGCCGACTCGTCCACCGAGGCAATGCCTTCCACCACGTCGCCGTCGCCGGGGATGACCTCACCGGCTTCCACCACCACGTAGTCGCCCTGTTTCAGCATCGGCGCCGGCACCGTCTCCTCGGCCCCCGACGGGGTGAGCTTGCGGGCGACGGTATCGGATTTGGCTTTCCGTAGTGAGTCGGCCTGGGCCTTGCCGCGGCCTTCGGCGACGGCTTCGGCCAGGTTGGCGAAGATGACCGTCAGCCACAGCCAGAACACGATCAGCCAGGAGAACCACGAGGGTTCGAGCACCGCGAGCACGGTGGACCAGACGGCGCCGATCTCGACGATGAACATGACGGGGTTGCGCCACAGCGTGCGCGGGTCCAGCTTGCGGACGGCGTCGGGCAGGGAACGCCACAACATCTTCGGGTCCAGTAAGCCGCTCTGGACCGATTTCGGTTTCTGTGCGGTGGGTGCCGCGGATGTCACCATGGTGACGGTCATGTCAGTGGATTCCTTCAGCGAGGGGGCCCAGCGCGAGCATGGGCAGGAAGGTCAGGGCGACCAGGATCAGCGTCACCCCGGACACCATCCCGACGAACTGCGGACGGTGTGTCGGTAGGGTTCCGACGCTGGCAGGTGTTTTGCCCTGTCGGGCAAGCGATCCCGCCAGTGCCAGCACCAGGATCAGGGGCAGGAAGCGGCCCAGCAGCATGGCCAGTCCGAGTGCGGTGTTGTACCACGGGGTGTTGACGCTGATACCGGCGAACGCCGATCCGTTGTTGTTGGATGCGGAGGTGAAGGCGTAGAGCACCTCGGACAGGCCGTGCGGTCCGGTGTTGAGCATGCTGTCGCGTTGCTCGGGCAGGGCCATCGCAATCGAGGTGCCGGTGAGCACCAGCAGCGGGGTGATCAGGAAATAGCTTGCGGCCAGCTTGATCTCGCGGGGGGTGATCTTCTTGCCGAGGTACTCCGGGGTGCGTCCCACCATGAGGCCTGCGACGAAGACGGTGATGATCGCCAGGATCAGCATGCCGTAGAGCCCGGATCCCACACCGCCGGGTGCGATCTCACCGAGTTGCATGTTGAACATCGTCATCATGCCGCCCAGGCTGGTGTAGGAATCGTGGAACGAGTTCACCGCACCGGTGGACGTCAACGTCGTGCTGGCGGCGAACACCGCCGAGTTGGCCACGCCGAAGCGTTGTTCCACCCCTTCGGTGGCGGCGCCGACGGCGGTGGGGATGGTGCCGTGCGCCTGCAGCTGGAAGAACATCGTCAGGCTGACGCTCAGAGTGGCGATGGTGGCCATGACGGCGACGATCGCCAGACCCTGCTTGGTGTTGCCGACCATCTTGCCGAAGGTGCGCGGCAGCGAGAACGCGATCACCGACAGCAGGAAGATCTCGACGAAATTCGTCCAGGCCGTGGGGTTTTCGAACGGGTGCGCCGAGTTGGCGTTGAAGAAGCCGCCGCCGTTGGTGCCGAGTTCCTTGATGGCTTCCTGGCTGGCCACCGGCCCGCCGGGGATGGTCTGCTGCGCGCCGGCCAGGGTGTCGATCACCTGGGTGTGCAGGGCGAAGTTCTGGATCGCACCTCCGGCGATCAGGATGATCGCGGCGATGAACGAGATGGGCAACAGGACGCGCAGAGTGCCCCGCACCAGGTCCACCCAGAAGTTGCCCAGCTCACCGCTTCTGGTGCGGGCGAACCCGCGGACCAGGGCGATCGCGACGGCCATGCCCACCGCCGCGGAGACGAAGTTCTGCACCGTCAGGCCGGCCATCTGTACCAGGTGACCTTGGGTGGACTCGCCCGAGTACGCCTGCCAGTTGGTGTTGGTGACGAAGCTGACCGCGGTGTTCCAGGCCAGCGCCGGGGTCATCTCGGTGCCGGGATCGTTGAGGTGCAGCGGCAGCCTGCCTTGCAGCAGCTGGAAGAAGAACAGGAACAGGATGGACACCGCCGAGAACGCCAGCGCACTGCGGGCGTAGGCGCCCCAGCTCTGTTCGGCCTTGGGGTCGGCGCCGATGGTGCGGTAGATGGCGCGCTCGATCCTGGAGTCCTTGGCGCTGGTGTAGACGCGGTACATGTAGTCGCCCAGCGGCACGTGCACGGCGGCCAGCGCGACGATGAGGGCCAGCAGGAACAGCACGCCGGCTGTTGTGGTGCTCACTAGAACCTCTCCGGGAACAGCAGGGTGGCGATCAGGAACAGGGCTATGAGGACGGCCAGTATCAGGCCGACGCTGTTGGCAAGGCTCATCGCTCGAGCAACCTCACTGCCCCGCCGAGGACCGCGAAGATCGCGACGGTCAGCACGACATAGGCGACTACAGACATCTCTTCCGACTCCGTTTCGTGGCCCACATCCGGTGGGCTCGCTGTGGAGTCAACGCCTGGTGAACGTCGTCTTTACGGGCCTTGACGCTTTCTTGACAGCGGCACTGCGGCTCTTTACGGAGTCCTTGCGGCGGGTGTGATGGCCTGCACTGATGCACCTTTACGGTGCCCTGACGCACTAGGGTCGACAAAAAGAATTCAAAAATGCGGAGGTGGTTGTGGTGCGACTGCACCTGGTGGCTGGCGTGTTGATGACGGCGGCGCTGCTGTCCGGCTGCGGCGGCGAACGTCAGGTGCAGGGGTCGCCGTCGCCGGTCGCGGAAACCAGCACGACGGCGGCCGACCCGGCAGCTGACATCGCGGCAATCAAGGCAGTCTTCGAGCGCTACCGCGCCGAGGTGCTCGCCGGCAACGGCGCGGCCGTGCCCGAGATCGTCAGCCCGTCCACCATCTCGCATTACGACCAGGTGGTGCGGTTGGCGCAGAGCGCCGGTCCCGCCGAGATCGCGTCCGCAGGGGTGATGGACCGGCTCATGATCGCCCGGTTGCGGGTGTCCATGCCGCCGGAGGAACTGGCCGCCTTGGACGGGGCGGGCCTGCTGGTCTATGGCGTCGACAACGGCATGATCGATGCGTCGTCAGTGGAGACCAACAGCCTCGGTGAGGTGCGCGTCGACGGCGACCGCGGGTATGCCGAGATGCTGGTGGATGCGGTGCCCAGCGGGGTGGACTGGGAGTTCGTCCGCGCCGGTGACTGGAAGTTCGATCTGGCCGCCGGCTTCCCGCTGATCAACGACACGCTGTCACAGGTGGCCGCCGAGAACGGCATGACCGAGGACGAGTTCATCTTCGAGGCGGTCACCATGGTCACCGGTGAGCCCGTCGACGAGTCGGTGTTCGAGGCGCCCTGAGCCACTTCCGTCACGCCGGGAGAACCATGGGCCGAAATGCCCGCGTCTGTGCGACTTTCGTACGACGCTCAGTCGAGGACGGCGGTGGCTTCGATCTCGACCAGCAGGTCCGGTTCCGCGAGCGCCGCCACACCGATGCCGGTAAGCGGCGGGACGGGCGCGTCGATACCCATCTGCTCGAAGGCGCGCGCCGCGCCTTCCAGGTAGGCGCCCATCTTGTCCGGCGTCCAGTCGACGAAGTACACCGTCAACTTCACGACGTCGGCGAAGGTGGCACCCGCAGCCGCCAGCGCGGTGCCGACATTGAGGTAGCACTGCTCGACTTGGGCGGCCAGGTCGCCTTCGCCGACCTTGCCGCCGCCAGCGGTACGGGCCACCTGACCGGCGATGAATACCAACTGTGATCCGCTGGCGATCGACACCTGCCGATACAGGCCGACTTCGGGCAGTCCGTCGGGGTTCACCAGGCTGATGGGCATATCGCTCCTCGTCATCGGCGGCAGTTGGTGGCTGCAACCTCGCCTCCGCCCGGGATGTTCCGCGGGGCAGAAGGCGCGCTGGTCATGCCCGGTGACGCTGGGCTGTGAGATAGCGCCTGGGCGGCCGCTCGCAGACGAGACGGCCGATCGATTCATCGCCAGCCGTCTGGGCGGGGGATATCGGCACCATGTCGACGAGGGCGCCCCTCGACCCGATTGCCCCCCACGGCGGCGTGGCGGGGTGGTTCGACGAGCACGGCCCAGCTACTGAACTCGACGCAAATGTGAGACGGCTTGCCAGGAGCCGGTTTTGGTCGGCGGCACTTGGGCTTCTGGGAGCCGGTTGGGAATCCAAGCGCCGGGAATAGGGCTCAGTGATGCGACGGCTTTCGCCGTTTCCACGAAATCCCCCACGACGGGGGAGTCCACGTCCGTGCGCCAGGCGATCGTCAGCGTAGTCGGAGGGATGTCGGTGACGGGGATGAAAGCCAACCCTGGTCGGTCATAAAAACGTTGGGTGGAGGCCTGGGAGAAGGCCATCCCGCGCTCGGCGAGAATGGCCTCGAAACATTCATCGACAGTGGAAGCTTCGGCGCCGAGCTGAACGGGCGTTCCCCGGCGACTGTCCGCGGCGAGCCAAAAAGTGCGCCACGCGTCGGGCGACTTGCGCGCCACGAAAGGCTGGTCCAATACCTGCTCGACACTGATCTCGGTGAGGTCGGCCAACGGTGACGTTGCCGAAACGACGAGGACGCGTGGCTCTACGAACAACGTCTCGATGCCCAGCCAATCCTGCACGAGCACGGGCGGACGTAGAAATGCGACGTCCACTGAACCGTCAGCCAATCCCACATAGGGATCGGAGAAGTCGTGGGAGCGCATGTCGACCTCGATGTCGAGATGGAGGTCGTGAAACGCGTTGAGAATCCTGGGGGTGAGCTCGGCTGCGGCGTTGGCTTGAAAGCCCACCACCAGGGGGCGGCGAGATCCGAGGCGCCCCGCATCTTGTACCTGCCAGGCCAACCGTTCGGCGTCACCGAGTAGCCGCTTGCTGCCGTCGAGCAACAGCTGCCCGACTGCTGTGAGCTCGACATGGCGGCTCGTGCGGACGAATAGCGGCGCGTTGAGGGAGTGCTCCAGCTTTCGGATCTGGGTGCTCAGAGACGGCTGCGCGATGTGCAGGCGGGCGGCGGCATGACCGAAGTGCAGTTCCTCGGCGACCGCGACGAAATACGTCAGAAGTCGCAGGTCCAGTGAGGGGAGCACAGCTCAACGGTAGTTCAGCACATCGGTTACCACCATTAGTTCTTGCCTATCGATCAGTTGGCGATAGGTATTGGACGCCACTACCGATTGCGAGTGTGATGGGGACCATGCACGGCGATTCGTTCGGAACGATTCGTTCCAGGTCGGTCTTGCCCGCATGACGAGCAGAAATTCTGTCTCGGTTTTCACCTTCCGCGAAGGAACCATCATGACTGTCACAACCTCGGCAACGACTGCCGCCGAGTGGGCCGACGCGTTCGCCCACGCGAGCAACAGCGACCCCGAAATTCAGGCGCACGGAAAGTACTTCACTTGTTCGTACCTACTTGACATGACCGAGCGGACCTTCGTCGTCGAGGTCAGCCGCGGCCAGG
The DNA here is from genome assembly GCF_057656995.1 of Mycobacterium sp. Soil_C_30. Taxonomy (NCBI): domain Bacteria; kingdom Bacillati; phylum Actinomycetota; class Actinomycetes; order Mycobacteriales; family Mycobacteriaceae; genus Mycobacterium; species Mycobacterium sp. Soil_C_30. The sequence continues at coordinate 13,090 of NZ_JBDGJH010000008.1, forward strand.
TCGTCAACGTCGCCATCGATCCCGGCCCCCTCGACGTGGCCTATCAGTTCGCGCTCCGCGCGAGCGTGGACACCTGGCAGAACTTCGGCGTACCGGTACCGGCGCCGATGTATCACGGCATTTGGTCGGCGAGCTTTCAGCGCGACCTGAAACTCGAGGGCGACATCTTGGTGCTGATGCAGAACCTGCGGTGTTTCACCCGCCAATTCGAACTGCTGCGTGCCGTCGGGGTTCCCGTCTAATTCACCACCGTCCAACAACTTCCGCGACACCCACCAAACAGCAAAGGACACAACGATGAGCAAGATTTCCCCCGTCACCGGGCACTACGTCGACATCGACGTCGATGGGCTTCTGTACAAAGTCTTCTACCTCGAGAACGGCAAGGGGCAACCGCTGGTCTGCCAGCACACCGCGGGGTGTCACAACCACCAGTGGCGCGGCCTTCTCGAAGACGACGAGATCACCAAGGACTACCGCGTGATCGCCTACGACCTGCCCCGGCACGGCAAGTCCGACCCACCGGAGAACACCCAGTGGTGGACCGAGGAGTACCAGCTCTCGGCCGATCACTTCGTGAACTTCATCGTGGCGCTCGTCGATGCGCTGGAGCTGGAGAACCCGATCTTCATGGGCTCCTCCTTCGGCGGCAACATCGCCCTGCAACTGGCACTGCGCCATCCCGAGCGCTTCGCCGGCGTCATACCGGTCGAAGGTGCCGACTACTCGCCAGGCTTCTACCTCGATTGGTGGCAGCACCCGCACGCCAACGCAGCCCAGGTGTGTGCCAGTGGCGTGTGGGATCTGATGGCCCCGCAGTCGCCCGAGGCCGATCGCTGGAAGACCTGGTTCTACTACAGCCAAGGCTCGGAGGCGTTCAAGGGCGACCTGTACTTCTACTCTGTCGACCATGACCTGCGCGACCATCTGGGCGAGATCGACGGAGACCGATGCCCGGTCGTCATGCTCACCGGCGACTACGACTACCTCACCACTCCCGAGGACAGCGCGCGGACCGCGGGGCAGATCAAGGGCGGCGAGTTCATCGAAATGACGGAGATCGGGCACTTCCCGATGAGCGAGAACCACGCCGTCTTCCGCACCTACCTGCTGCAGGCACTGGAAATTCTGCAGAAGAAGGCCGGGTCCGCTCTCACCGTATGACCGCTCGGCCGCATCCCACCGACCGCCGCCTGCCCGCACGGAACACCGTGCGGGCAGGTTGGTCTAGCGACCGCTGCACGCCGTGGTGTGCTGATTCCCGCATGGGGTGATCTTTCAAAAGTGCTGTCATTAAACGAAACTCAGTCCTCGCCAACGGTGCCGCCTTGGTCGACATCACCCTCCACCGGAGAACCCGCCGGAAGGACACGCCGACAAAAAACTGCCTAACAGGGATTTAGGGCGCCAGGAGGCTGACACGGGCTGAAGTATGCTCTGAGCCGCAACGCCCCCATAGCCCAATTGGCAGAGGCAGCGGACTTAAAATCCGCCAAGTGTCGGTTCGAGTCCGACTGGGGGCACCGGATAACGGCAGGTAGAGGCGTTGTCGCGCGAAACTCTAGCGCCTTCAGGACCGTTCACCCCGGCGTCGCCCCGGCGGTCGGCGGGGTCGCGGCGGTGAGGTCGGCGTGCTAGCTAAGAGCCGCGTCTGAGTTCTGATGCCTGATGCAAGCGCGGCGCAGAGGGCCGGTCACAAGTCTTTCGCCTCATGTCGCGGCTAGAAGCGGCGATGTTGTCGGGCCGTTTCCCTACTATGTGCCGGTGGCCCCTAGCGACATCGAGCAGAGCGACATTCTGGACGCAATTGAGGAGTACGACAAGCTGCGGCAGAAGAAGTTCCTCACAAAGTATGACTTCGGCGAGAGCATTGACTATCGACTTGTTCATGGGGGCAAGTTCTACGAGTCCAAAGCGATTGTGGGTGTTGCCCACGGTTTCGCTACCGGCGAATTTTGGACCAAGAAGCGACCGAATGGGGGCGTTGGTTCCGGGGGTGCCGTCACCATACTGCGTGATCTCAAATTTCTGGTCGATGATGGCAAGCTGTTCGAGCTATCCGAGCTCAAGGTTGACAGGACCCACGGGAAGCCCGCGCCCTATAAGTATGTCGTCTTGCTATGGGCAATTTCGCGCGCCCGCTCAGGTGCCGCGCGCGTCGTGCCTTTCGCTGATGTCCGCGACGAGCTGACCGGGTTGCTGTCGCCCTTTGCGATCGCGAAATCTGAACCAGACCCCGCAATACCGTGGTTCGCGCTCAGGGGTTGCAGCTGGTGGGAACTCGAACTGCCCGAGAACGCGAGCGCGATCTCTGAATCCCAGGTGGCAACGCTCAATCTTGGTGCAGGCCTGTCAACGGATATTCATAGCCGTCTGGTCGACGATGAGCAATTCGCCAGGGCCGCAATAGACGTAATCGGTCATAAGATCGGTACCGATCCTGGTTACAAGCCGCTGCTTGAGTACTTAGGCCTGTCTGCGTTGGCGAGCGTTTTCGGAGGTCCGAGCCCGCTCACTCGGGTCAACTGGTCGTGGGATGAATTGGTCCTGGCATGCGACATTGTGGCAAGCGCGAACTGGCAGAGCCTTCCGAAGCAGGACCTACGAATCGCCGCACTCTCCGAATTTCTCCGTAGGCAACCTGAGGCGCTGGAGTCAGAGGATTTCCGCAGTATCGGAAGCGTCCAGAACAAGCTTGAAGACATTCGTACCGCCCGTCCTGACTATCCAGGGAGGGCGAAGAAGGGCGGTAAGACGACGCGGAAGGTTGTCGCGGCTTTCTTGGAGGATCCGCACGGCATGCACGAGGCGGCGCAAGCACTGTGGCGAAACGGTGACCTTGCTCGCTTGCCGGCTGGCTCCATAGACGACGAGATGGAGCCTGAGGAGGAATCGCCAACTGATTTCGCGAAGGCGGTCGAAGGACGAATAGTTGAACGCTTGGTAAGGGTGGCCGAACGTAACCCCAAGCTCCGGAAAGCGAAGATTGACCAGTCGCGGAAGGAACGGGGGAACATTTCCTGTGAGACGTGTGAATTCGACTTTGAATCAGTCTACGGTGAACTGGGCGAGGGCTTCATTCACGTTCACCACCGTGTGCCTTTGCACGTCACGAAGGTGGTTACAAACGGTCTAGACGACCTGATTCTGGTGTGTGCGAATTGCCACGTAATCATCCACCGGCGGTCTCCGTGGCAGACTCCCGAGGACCTGCGAGAGATTATTGCCAAGAGCAGGGGGTAACTACCTGGCCCGTGATGACTCGCCCATCACCATCTTCCGAGGCAGCCGGCCACGGGGCGTCGAAAGGACAGTAACTCCGCCCCGTGACCGGGCCGTTCTGGGTGCGCTCAGCCGATGCGCTCGCCGGGGTAACCGCGCGGCGGGTCGCCCCGTCGCCATCGCGTCTCGCGCACCCGCACGCTGAGGTCGTGGCTGGGGGCCAGCTCCACCGGCGGGCACTTGGCCCGGTACACCCCGCCCCGGCTCGGCGGCGCGTTCTCCTTGCCGGGTGGGACTGGCCCCGGTCCCCAGGAGAACTCCGACGAGTCGCCGTAGTTCTTTTCTGGGTCCCGGGCGTTGCGCGATCTATCTGACATGGCTACGTCTGAATCGTCGGCGCTGTGTAGGTGGAGCTTTCGGTCACCTGCATGACGACGGCTGCGCCGCGATGGCGAACGCCGGTGCCGAATGCCCGCGCATAGTAGCTGTCCTGCAACGGATATGGGCCACGACCGGGGATCTGGCGAAGACCGTGGTACGCCGTGTTCACGTGTTGGCGGAAGCCAGCAGGGTTCATGTCGGAGTCCAAACCCCCTGTCGCTGCGACGATGACGTAACCGCTCGGCACGTAATGCGATTCGATGAGCCAGGCGTCACCGTAGCTGCCGAGCACCTGAAGGCCCTCGAATTCACTCGGCGCGACAGAGCCGACGAGGTGTTCGGTGGTGAAGTAAGCCGGGGCGGCTTGCGACGGTACGAAGTCGAACTTCGGCACCTTGCCGGCGGCGTACTCGACGCCTGCCCGCCAGAACGTCATGTCCTCCACCTGATCCGGATGAGCCAGGATGATGATCCGCCCGCCCTGGCTGCCGAACCGGCCATAACCGTGGTGGGTTATGTGCTTGATCATGTCCTCGATGTCGGCGGAGTCGATGTGCGCCGAGCCGCTGGTGAGGTAGTGGGTATGTGCGCCGTCGAACGACCGCCCCATGTGGGACGGCGGGACCATGCCGTCGCCGCTCCAGAGGCCGTAGCACTGGTGACCCCATTCGTTGGTGCGGGGAGCGGGGCTGAGTAAGCGGTTCATGATCGTGCCGGTGACCAGGCGGTTGGCAGCCTCGAAAACGCGCGTCACCTGAGCGGTGACCTGCTCAGAGCTCGCTGCCCGCAACCACTTCCACGTTGCTCCAAGGCGAACGTCATAATCCTGGAAGTTGTAACCCAGGGGCAGTGAGTCGGCGGGCTCACGCAGAGCGCGCGGAATACCCTGCTCGGTGGCGATCTCGAAGCTGCTGCCCTCGACGCTCTGCGGGATGACGTCCGCCACGGCGAGCGTCGGATAGCTGAGCAGCCGGGTGATGGTTGAGCGGTGTTCGTTGTAAAGCTCCAGCGCCTGGGCGATTTCGCGCCAGATGTCGTTTAGGTTGACACCATCGGCGGTTGCGTTGACCAGTACGTCGCCTTCGACACTGACGCCTCTGCGGCCGCTGCCGCCCCAAATGCGGAGCGCTTGCGAAGTGTTTTCCATTGGATTTTCCTTTTCGGATAGCCGTTCCGTCGAGCGTAGCCCCGAGTCGCGGATCGTCGTTCGAATAAGACTTCACCGCAACGATATTGGGCTCGAGTGAGGCCGGTATAGGCCGTCGTAAGTACGAAATCGGACGTAGGCTAGGCGTACCGAGGAGAGGTGAAAGCTATGGCGAGAGTGGAGATTCCCGTACGTGTCCCAGACCCGCCACCGGATCTGAACGTGTCGCCGGTGCCAGACAAGACGGTAAAGGATGCCGTCGACTGGTACGCGGGGATTGGCGTGACTGTGACAGAGCGGTGGCTCAAGACGGTGACCGACCGCCGGGAACTAGCGTGCCGGATCATCGCAGGACGGCGCATCTACTCGACCGCTGAGCTGTGGCGGTTCATCACGACGCGACCAACCCGAACAGCCGGGGCGGCGCGCTACAACCAGAAAGGCACGACCGAATGAACTACCAAGACTTTGAGCTGCGGACGAAGTACGGCATGGACCAGCCACCGCAGGCTGACCACCCGATCGTGGGCGCTGTGCAGGTGGTCGAGCGCACTAGGGCGTTGGTGACGCGCGAGACCGGCGATACCTCCTGGCTGTTCGACCCGCAGTGGAGCCCGCAGATGTGGCAGCTCGCGCAGCGGACAATGCGCGATATGCGGCAGCAGTTCGGCGACCGCATCGAGGCTGCGGCCGATAGCGACACGTTCCTGTACTACCCGTGCATCCCGGAGCTGTATGTCTACAGCGACGGCATGGAACGCTTCGCTTACATGATCACGAGGCGCGTGCCCTTGCCTCATGCTGTCGGGCAGCGCGGCTGCGACGTGCGGCTCGCACCGGAGGGCTGCGACGGGCGGGCCGTGTATCTGCCGCTTGAGTATGCGCCATTCATCGTCGTGTTCAGCATCTGCCGCGCCTGCGACGAATGGGCACGCGAGACCGCCGATATTCGTTTTCGATCTAACGTCATCGGTGCCCAGGTCCACCTACCACCCGGGGCGGCGGTCGATCCCGGGTCGCCGGTCCGACCGGTCCCCGAAGGACGGCGGTTCGGCCCGCTCAACTCGACGGAGCCGCGATGCGACCGGTTCGGCGAGGGATCGGATGGGTAAGGCTCGGCAGCCGGTCTACGGGGTCTTGCGCCTGTCGGGCAAGCAGCGGTATGGTCTCGGCACCAGCGGTGGCCGACAGCCGTACGGTTCAGTTCAGCTCAAGTAATCATCACCGAGCGCAAGCGTCGAAGGTTAACCCCGGACAAGGTCCTTGGTCTCCTGACCAAAAGGGGTGGCCCTTCGGTGCTTGCGCTCTTTTGTGCTCCCCGAGGGTCTGCAGATCAACCCTGAGACTTAGGAGAGAACCATGACGGCAATAGAGGAATGGGTGTCGCCGAGTAACGGAAAGCGCCGTGTTGTGGTCGCCAACCGATTGGAGTGGCGGGAGGACGGCAAGCAGCCGTTCAGTCTGACTGCTCGAAAGTTTCGACCCCAGGATGGGTCTGAACTTTGGGTCGCTACGCATTGCGGCGTCTACGAAGGAGATGAGGCACTCTTGGCCAAGCACCGCGACATGTTGGAGGCGCACGGAAGACGACGCAGCTGTCATCCGGTTCAGCGTCTCGATTGCGGACTGGGAGGGCCGTGCGGCGAGGGGCAGGCGGGGGCTTCATGAGTCGGTGACAGCCAAACCCTTTCCACCGCTGCGCTTCCCGTTCGACCTTACGTCGGCGGGCGCGCGGCGGTTCGGGTAAGGTAGAGGCGAGTAGTTCGGCCCCCGAGGCGCGTCTGTAGACCGGGGACTGCCGTGGACGTAAACCCCATGTCAGAACTGGTGTTTGGAGACGTCCATGGACGATACTGACCTGCCCGTATTAAACGAGCAGCAGCTATTTGAGTATCTGCACAACGATCTCGGTGTCACAGGAGTGACGCGCCGAGGCGTCAAGCATGCGGTGATTCGCCGCGAGATCGTGCCGACTCGAATCGGCAACAAGAATTTCTTCGCCAAGCAGGACGCCCACGACTGGCTCAAGGCCCAGCGACACCTGGTCGCTCGTCGTGGTCGTCCTGATTTCGTTGCGGCGGTGGGTGAGTGAGGGCACTCCGAACATGCGCGGTGCCCGGTTAGGCGAGGAACTAACCGGGCACCGAGTTCTCCCAGAGGCGAGAGAGGACGCTTCATGCCGACGAAACACGAAAGACGCGAAGATGAGTCTACCGAACGAACCGCGCCAGCGAAAGCGCCTTTACCGCAACAATAGTGATCCCTGGACGGTCCAGGAGGATATGCCGGGTACTGCCACAGCTGAGGCAGGCCAAGGACTAACCGCCGAAGAATTCCAAGGGGCCGCAGACCAAGGTCTCAATCCTCGAAGGCGAGCCTGACGTGGGGGAAGTCGGCGCTGTCGCTCACCTTGAGCGCAATCGTGTCGACCGGTCGAGAGTGGCCGGACAGCATCGTGGATGGCGACCTCGTAGCGGCAGCCGCAACGGAGCCCTCGGGCGCCATTTTGGTTGGCGTAGAGGACGATTATGCGGACACGGTGGTGCCTCGATTGATCGCCGCGCAAGCTGACCTGCGCCTGGTCCACGAGGTCGTGAAGCCGCTTGATGCGAAGGGAAATCCAGAGCCGTTCGTGATCCCTGACGACGTTGAGCGGCTGCGGCGGGCTGTGCTGGAAACCCGAGCGAAGCTCGTCATCATCGACCCGATCACGGCGTACCTGTCCACCAAGCAAGTGAAGGCCGGGGATGACCCGTCGACTCGACAGGCCCTGATGCCACTCGTCGCTTTGGCGGCTGAAACGGGTTGCGCAATAGTGCTGGTGCGTCATCTGAACAAGGCCACCGGTATGAGCGCGAAGCACCGAGGCAGCGGGACGATTGCCTTCACTGGGATTACGCGGTCGGTTCTCGTCGCCGGGAAGCTCAAAGAACAGACGCCAGACGGCCCGACACACGCAATCGCGCGGACGAAGGGAAATCTGTCAAAGGAGCCGATGGCTATCGGCTATCGCCTCGACAGTGCGCCCGACGATCCTGATAGTCCGGTCGTGACGTGGTGCGGTCCACTGGACATGAATGCCGATCAGTTGGTCGGTGCGGACGGCGCCAAGGTCTGCGATGCGCGCAAGTCGGCACCGGCCCGTCAGGAGGCTATGGAGATTCTGCAGCAGCTTCTGAGCGACGGGCCTATTGCTGCCGAGGCGGCCATCAAGCTCACGAAGGAGAACGCCGACTGCGGGATCAAGGTCGTCAATGCGGCGGCCAGGGAGCTTGGCGTGATGAAGAAACGGGTCTACGTAGACGGCAAGGTCGACCACTGGACGTGGGAGCTTCCGCCGGACAAGTTCCGCCTGACGGACAACCAGGACGGAGGCGAGATAATCCTAGAAACCCCCTGAGCCCCTTACCTTCCCTAGGGGGTTCTAGGTAGGTCTAGGGACTACTAGGGATCTCTAGACCTAGGAGGCTAGAAGTCCTAGAAACCCCTAGAGACCCGGGACTGCCCCGAGTTCAGTTGACTCGCGGGGTGTGAATTTCAGGCCGCGGTTGCGACTGGTGTGTGGAGCAGTTCGAACTCTATCGGGGTGAGCCGCCCCAGTGCGCGTTGCCGGCGGCGTCGGTGGTAGGTCCGTTCGATCCAGGTCACGATCGCCAGGCGTAGTTCGGCTCGGGTGGCCCAGCGTCGCCGGTCGAGGACGTTGCGTTGCAGAAGTGCGAAGAACGACTCCATGGCGGCATTGTCGCCGCACGCACCTACGCGGCCCATCGATCCGTGTAACCCGTTGTGTGACAGTGCGTGGACGAACTTTCGCGATCGAAACTGACTACCCCTGTCGGAGTGAACGATCGTGGCAACAGGCGAGCGCAGCGCCACGGCGTGATTCAGTGCGGCCACCGCGAGTGAGGACTTCATTCGCGAGTCGATCGAGTAGCCCACAATCCGGTTTGAGTAGACGTCTTTGATCGCGCAGAGGTAGAGCTTGCCCTCGTCGGCTTGAATTCCAGCAGTCGTTGCAACAGTTGCAATTTACGACGCGTTCAGTAAAGCAGCAAGACGTTCTGTTGGGGATTGCCAGTGGAGTGCCTTTCGTGGCCTGGTGTTGAGTTCGTCGGCGACTGCCTGGAGGTTTTCAACGGACTGACGTGATAGGTCAGTTCCCTTCGGGAAGTACTGGCGCAGTAGTCCATTGGTGTTCTCGTTGCTGCCGCGCTGCCACGGGGAGGCCGGCTCACAGAAGTAGACATCCATATTGGTGGCGACGGTGAATGCGCGATGCTCTGACATCTCGGCGCCTTGGTCCCAGGTCAGCGTGCCGCGCAATGCTTCGGGCAGCCGGGCAACGGTCGTGATGAGGGTGTCGCGAACAATCTCGGCGCTGCGGTCGCGCCCGACCGGCCCGAGCATCACAAAGCGGCTCGACCGTTCGACCAAAGTGGCGATCGCAGACCCCTGGTTCGCGCCGATGATGAGATCGCCCTCCCAGTGGCCCGGGATAGCGCGATCGTCAACCTCGGACGGTCGCTCGCTGATTGGCTTCATCGGGTCGACGAACCGCGGCCGTCGCACGTCGGATCTTCTCTGCGGCTTACGAACTCCACGACCGCGACGCAGCCCGCTGGCCATTTCGCGCTTGAGCTCGCCGCGGACATGCACGTAGATCGCCTGATAGATCGTCTCGGTACTCACCCGCATCTCCGGCCGCTCAGGGTGGTCTTTGGCCAGCCGATTGCTGATCTGCTCCGGCGACCACTTTTTCTTCAGTTTGGCCTGGACGTAGGCCATCAACTCAGGGTTGGCGCGCAGTTTCACCGGGCGTTCGCGGATTCGGCGCTTAGCCGACAACCGGTGCGCCGTGTGTGGAAGGTACCCGGACTTGGACACGGTGTTGCGCTTCAATTCCCGGCTGATCGTTGACGGCGACCGCTGCATCGCGGCCGCGATCTTGCGGATCGAAAGACCCGTCGAATACAGGTCCTTGAGGTGCTCGCGCTCGAGCAGGCTCAGATAACGCGAATCAATGACCTCCTCAACCCGGTTCAAGTCGACGGTGCCGCCGATGTGGCGCTTAGGACGTGCAGGTTTCACGGTACTGATTGTGGGCTGCGGGTAGCGCACAACGCGGCCATCCGGATAGACCCGGCCACGGTGGATGATCGTGATGCCTTTGTCCCAGTCGGTCGCTGAACGGTTGTCGGCACCGACTCTCCTGGCGGCTTCGCCGCGGGTGAGCCCCTCAGCTCGCAGCCGCAGGAACGCTTCCCGACGCGGGTTGACCTTGCGGGCCTCGCTGGTGAAGATCCCGGCCTTACGCGCCCAGGCGTACGCCGTCGGTCGATGAATCCCCGTGTCGCGAGCGGCGGTCGAGATGTTCATCCGCTCCGCTGCCAGGCGCAGGAAATCGGCCTTCTCCTGCGCGGTGTACCTGCGCGGCGCACGCCGCTGCATCGCCAGCCCGGCCTGCCGAATCCAGCTATATGCAGCATGGACGTTGACCCCTACCGCATCAGCAGCCGCCCTCACGCTGCCATCTCTGTCGAGCAGCACAAAGAACCGTTCCTTTTGCTCCTTGCTGTACTTCGGCCCTGGCAACATCGCCACCCTTCGTTAGGTGTTGCAACGACTGCTGGAACCCAAGCGGTCCGGTGCTCAGTGATGTCGGTCAGCCATATCTGGTTGGCGGCCTGGGCGCTGAATTGACGGTCTACGAGGTCGTCGTGCACCGGCGGTCCCGACCGACGGTTCAGTCCTCGCTTCTTGGCGAAGATCGACCAGATGCGCTCCTGGGAACACAACCGGGCTACTCGGTTCTCGCCGGCGGTGAACCCGCGTCCTGGTAGTTCATCGGCGATGAAGCGGTAGCCGAAGGCGGGGTCGTCGGCATGGATGTAGCGGGCGGCGTTGATAAGGTGCGCATCATCCCAATCGCGCTGCGACACTGGTGCTTTGCGCCATTTGTAGAAAGCCTGGGTCGAGAACCCCAGGACCCGGCAGGTCACCGTGACGGGAACACCGTCATCAGCAAGGTCGAGGACCAGCGGGTACATCATTTTGGGTTGGCGTCCCGAGACAGATAGCCCACTGCGCGGCGCATCACCTCAGCTTCCTGCTCGAGGAGCTTGATTCGCTTGTGTGCTTCGCGCAGCTGCACCGACACGTCATCAGCGGCCGCAGCAGAGGCTGGCCGATCGGCACCGTCTTCACGATCAGCGATCTTGAGCCAGCGGTGCAGGCAGGCCTCCGAGATGCCGAAGTCCTTCGCGATCTGGCGCAGTGGTGCCTCGCCCTTGCGGGCCACAGCGATGACGTCTGCTCGGAACTCGACAGGAAACGGTTTCGGCACGAGATTGATCCTTCCAGCAAGGACGAATCCTCACAGGTCAGGAGTCAACCAAACTGGGGGCAGTCCCCAGCCCCACACCCCCAAACCCAGCTCGAAAACCACCGAAACGCAAAAACGGTGCTTAGCAACGCCATTGAAACACCATGTATTACAACGAGATTGGAGGGCAAACGATGCCCAGCGAAGCTGTGTACTCGGACGATTGGTGGCTAGATCGCAACGACCAAAACCGTTGCGTAGCAATACGAAGGAATGGTAAGCGCTGCCTCAAGATGGCAGTTCGAGGCGCCACAGTGTGTCGCACGCACGGCGGCGCAGCTCCGCAAGTCAAACGTAAGGCGTTGCAACGAATTCAAGAAGCAGCCGACGTAGTTGCGCGCGAACTGCTCGGATTGGCTACGGGTGCTGAATCAGAAGCGGTGAAGCTCAACGCGATTCGCGACGTACTCGACCGCAGCGGCCTCGGCGCCAAAACCGAAGTCTCCGTGGAGGTTAAGCCCTGGGAGCAGCTCATGGGCGACATCACCGGCGTCGCAACGATCTCCCGCGCAGAGCACCGCGCACTCCAAGGGCGGTCATTCATTGACGCCGCACACTCGGCCCCGCCGATCGACGCCGAGGTAGTCGAGACCCCCGCCGACGACGGCCCCGCGCGCCGCGCTGAGTCGAACGGGAGCGAGATGCGGGACCCCGCCGAGGGCGACGACGACCCCGGCGATATGCCGCCCGGCACCGGCGGGCTGATGAGCTTGGAGGACGCTGCTGAGGCCGTGCGACAAGCGGTACGTCGGAATGGGTAGTACAGAAACACCCCCAACCCTTAACGGGCCGGGGGTGCTTCTGCCGGGGAGCTATTTTGCGGCGAGCTTGGCGAGCCTTTCCTCCAACTTCGCCTTCTCAGCGGCGAGCCGCTTCACACGCTCGGCATTCCGCACCGCCCTGGCGTTCTCACGCTCGGCCTGTCGTTCAGCCTTTGCGTTGTCGCGCTCAGCCGCGCGCTCGGGCGACTTCTGCCACTGCCGGTGGTACTGGAACGTCAGCGCGACAGCCTCAGCGGAGATGTCATGGCCCTGTGCGCGAATGTAATTGGCGAAGCTAGTGCTCGCGGGCGTGACCTTGGTGGGCGCGGGGGTGGTTTTCGGGGCCGACTTCGCGCGGGTCGCGGTCTCGGTCATTGTGGTTCCTCTCGGTGGCGTTGGCGATCTTCGCTAAGCCTACTGAGAGTTGGCTAGAATGGCTATATGTGCACTACAGCGGACTAGTGCAGTTAGCTGAAACCGTCGATCTAGGGTACAGTCTAAATGGCTTACGTACGAACCCATGAGACCAAGCAGAAGCGCAATGGCAAGCCGTTGAAGCGGTACGAGGTTGTCTGGCGGGAGCCGGTGCGGGACAGCTTCGGCTTGCCCACGGGGGAGACCAGGGCACGCCAGGAGACCCACCCGACGCGGGAAGCCGCGGAGGCCCGCCGGGCTGAGCTGAACGCCGCCCGCCACACCACCGGCACCACCGCCCTGGCCGACGCTCGCAAGGCGGGGGAGCTGCCGTTTGGGTACTACGCGCGGGGCTGGCTTGACGCGCAGGCATTGAAGGTCGCGCAGGGAAAGCTCAAGCAGCGCACGGTAGATGAGTACGACCGTCTGCTGCGGACGTACGTCCTCGGCACGCTCGGCGGCACTGCCGTCGCGGCGGTCAGCCCAGCCGCGTGCGAGTCGCTACTGACCGCCCTGGTCCGGCAGGTCTCCCGCCAAGGCGATAAGAAGCCGCTCACGCCCGGCACCGTCAAACACATCTGGGACGTGCTGCGGCGGGTGCTTCGGTACGCCGTCCATCACGGCGCGATACCCACGAACCCAACCGACCGCGTGGACTTCTCGGCCCGCCGTGCGCCCTGGCTGGCAACCCGCATGGCCGACTACCTCGCGGAGGTCCACCCGCGCGCTGACGAGGCGAACGCGCCCCTGTGGCCATCGCGGAACAACGGCGGTGGGTACCGAGCGAAGGGGGAGCGGTATGCGGTGCCGTTGGACTGGTCCCAGCCGCTCGCGATGGGAGCGTTCTACGACACGATCCTGAAGCCCGCCCTGGAGGCTGTCGGGCTACCGGCGAGCCGCCCCGCTACGGCGGATGCGCCTGCGACCCGAGGGGTACGGCTCCACGACCTCCGGCATTCGTTCGCCGTCCTCCAGCTCTCGGCGGGCACCCACTTCATGCAGGTGTCGAAGTGGCTCGGTCACAGCACCTTCACGCTCACGCTCGACACTTACGGCGACTACATCCCGGAAGAGGACGGCGGCGCGCTCAACACGCTGCCCGAACCGCCCGCCGTGGCAAAGCCCGCCGAACTACCGAGCAATGTGGTGCAGCTACGACGGCGGGGTTAAAACGGCGGCTCGTCGTCGTGGGCTGCTGGGGCAATGGCTATTCGATCTACCGAGATTAGTGAAACGGACTCTCCGTTGTTCGAATTGGGGTCTGATTTGATAGTTAGCACGGTATCAGGCAATTCGCCAACGATGTCAACGAGCTTTCCTTTGATTTGCCTATCGCGAGTGCTTATTGTGACGGTGCGACCCCACCCCTCTTTGAGAGCGTCGTACATCGCTCTGAGTGAGGCATTTCTATTCTTCTCCGAACTGATTGAGAGCGTCCGTCGAGGATCGTTTTTATGCGCGCCTGAGGTTGGCTGCGAACCGATCCTAAGCCCTCCCCGCATATTTTCATAGATGGCTTCGGCGTAGAAAAGCTGTTCCTGGGCCATTCGCTCCGACTGCCGAACACGCTCCAAAATCTCGGCCATCAAATCAATGTCATCGCGCTTGCGCTCGGTCTTTCCGGGCTGACCGCCGATCATTTTGATGACTTCATTAACCTTTTCTTCGAGCGCGGGCCATTCGCGCTCAAATGTGGCGTCAAGGATGTCGCTGGAAAGACTTCGGTTACAGTTTTCGTTAATGCTTTCGAGCAAACGACGTACATCCTCCTTGTCCGTCGCCGATGTCAGCTGAAACTCGGATAGCGGATTATTGAGGTCGCTTGGCGATAGATCTATCAATAGCGGGCGAACGCGTGAGCCTGTCGCCTTCGCCAAAGCACCAGCCTCAAAATTGAGCCAAGGCGCGTCGCGATTCTCTGTCGTCACACAGACGATTGCCTCGCTCGTCTCCTCCAGCTTCTTAGCTATCTCGGGGCTCCAGCGGGTTCCCTTGGCGAGGCTGTTCGTGGACATAAAGGGGTCGAGTTCCTGAATGACCTTTTGCAACCATGTCTGGAGAAAGCTAGCGAGGACCTGTGCTGGCCGGCCTGACCAGCTGACGAAGATCTGCAACGAACCCCCAGGATGCTGAATGAGTTTGACGATCAGTCCCAACATGCTATGACATCGACTTTTTAGCACGGTTTCTTGCTGGTCGTCCTGACCGCGCATCTAGCCGCGATTTGCTCACCGCCTCCGACATTCATTGGTATGCTCGCCGCCTGCGCGGGTTCGCTCGTCGCATGGGCCGATAGCTCAGTTGGTAGAGCGCCGAGCTGAAACCTCGGAAGTCGCGGGTTCAAGTCCCGTTCGGTCGGCTTGGATTGTCCCTCCGTGTACCGCGCTCTGCTCCTGGTGCCTCTTGACGCCGACTCGGCGCCATAGCTAACACCGCGCCGGCAGTCTCACCCCGGCGTCACCCCGGCGACCGGGGGCGGTTCTAGGGCGAATCGGGGGCGAACCGGAGGCGTACCGAGAACGCGCAAAAGCGCTGTCCTGCAGTCAAAATGCTCGCTCCGGCGAAGCGTTTCCCGAGGTCGCGGAACGCGGCTCGCCCCTTCTTAAAATCCGCCAAGTGTCGGTTCGAGTCCGACTGGGGGCACCGAGACTTGACATTGAACGGTGCAGGTAGGCGCAGTTTCGGCGCCATCTGAACGCGGGCTCGCCTGGCACTTTAGTCCGCCGCGTCCACACCGCGTCCACAATGAAGACGTTTGCTCAATGTCTCAGCAAAGTCGAACACGTGTTTGATACTCTGTATCTCCGTGCCCGCCGGATGAAGAGTGGTGAAGCGATGGCAGGGGAAGTTGGCGAGGACTACCAGCACCCGAAGTGCTACGCGAATACGCGCGGCGGCTGTTCGACCAAGATCTCTGGCGAACACTACGTATCGCACGGCTTGATCAAGTTGTACGGCGGTAACGACCCGGATTTCACGATCCAGCACAACACCGGCAAGGGCGTAGGTCATCCAGTCAAGCCAAAGAACTTCAAAGCCAACATTCTGTGCCAGAAGCACAACTCTGAGCTCAGTCCGGCCGACTATGCGGCGCTGGAATTTGCGACTTTTCTGCGCCGAAATGCTATGGAGTATGACGCCGGGGCTGGTGAGTGGGGCGGAGCGGAGCAGGTCACTATTTCTGGC
This sequence comes from Mycobacterium sp. Soil_C_30, assembly GCF_057656995.1. Lineage (NCBI taxonomy): Bacteria > Bacillati > Actinomycetota > Actinomycetes > Mycobacteriales > Mycobacteriaceae > Mycobacterium > Mycobacterium sp. Soil_C_30. The sequence continues at coordinate 28,583 of NZ_JBDGJH010000008.1, forward strand.
GATGACATGCAGCGATGGGTGTTGAAGCTGTTCCTTAACCACGCTGTGACCGGCCACTATGACGTGCAGCAAGATCACACCGTGACGTTCCCGGCTGAGGCTATCGACTTGCTGCTAAATCGCGCCGCGTGGCCGTCCACATGGGGGTTGACGGTGCCCGCAGACCCGAACAACAAAGACGTTCGATACACCCCCTTCCAGACCAAAGACGTCGTTGACAGTCACTGGTGGGGCGTTGCGCCGTTCGTGCACAAGGACAAAACGTGGATCGGTGGCGGGATCGTAGACCTCGCTCACCTCAGTTTCGGTCTGACGCTGTTCAATCCAGGTCGCGAGTCTCCTTTTTTCAACAACCCGGGTAACCCTCTTCGCGGGTCGCTACAGCGTCCCAAATTCATCGGCTGGGAGTTGGAAGGCGTTGAGAAGCGCATCAACTTCACATGGGATTACCCGTTGCACGACATAGGGATTACGTACACGCTGATGCCTCAGAACAAGGCCGACCGATTGGCGGGCAAATTACCTGCCGGACATCACATCTTGCTGGAGTGAGACGTGGACGCAAATTTCTGGGCAGCAATTGCTGCGATCTCGCAGGAAATGACGGTGGCGGTCGCAATATGGGCAGTGTTCTACGCTCGTGGTCAAGTCCGGGAGGCGCGCGAGACGCGCGAGCGAGTGGCGCAACCCGATGTAGTTGTGTATGTGGACCAAAACTCTAATGACTGGCATCACATGGACTTGGTAATCAAGAACTTTGGCCAGACTCCGGCGTACAACATACGATTGGCCCTGCCGCCCTTAGCTCACGTGCCGTACGACAATGAGTCCACCGGTGAGCACGTGACCAGTTTGTCTGTGCCCGCCAGCATTGCGGTCCTGGCTCCGAATCAAGAGTGGCGCACGGTTTGGGAGTCGGGTCTCCGTCGGAGCGAGTACGACGGAGATCTGCCCACAGTGTTTGTCGGTGATGTCACGTTCGACGACAAGATCATCGCTGACAAGCCGAGCTACCGAAATCCAATATCCCTGGATACCAATATGTTTTGGAACTCAATGCGCGTTTCGACCACAAGTAGTAGGTCGGTAGAGAAGGCGCTCTACGAAGTTTCTAAGACCCTCAAAGGCTTCACTAGCCAACATGGCGGGGTATGGACGTACAACGTACCGGGTGAAGACGAGGTGCAGCATTACAGAGGCATTTCAGATCGAATCAGAGCGGCTCAGGAAGCTCGCGGGGCTCGAATCAAGAAGAGGCGGGAGCCCAACGGGGAGACCGCAGGCGGAACGGGCGATAGCTAGCACTGCGTCGGAGCGTCAGTTACAGAAAGGCGGTAATGAGCGCCAATGAACCGGTAGAAGCGCCAAGTGCCTTCTTAATAACTGACGACCCGTCGGGTCAGGTAGAAGCGCTCTTCATTCATATTTCTGATCTATCAGAAGGGGAATACGAGCGTTTCAAACGGGCGTACATGACGCTCCACGACGTTCTATTTTCCAACACGTTCTCATACTTTCGAGGCTCAGCTAAGACATTCGGTTCGATCTGGATGGACGCGAATAGGGCCTTCGCGGCGGGAGAGATACGCCCGACCGAAAACCCCGACAGCGCAGTCATATGGACCACGCAGCTGCGCTCTGTGGCACTTACGCTCTGCCTGTCGCTGTGCTACCACCAAGAACAGACGTACCAGGAGATCTGCGAGAAGCACGGAACGAACAGTGCTGAGCACGAGGCAGCAAAGGTCATTTTCGGCGCGCTGCACGACACCTACCCAGGCTACCGATACATGTACGCATTACGAAACGTGATGATTCACGATGCCATGGACGCAATAGCATTGGAGGCGCACGCCGGGTTCGACCCGAACGGTGAACCGATCGGAGTGTGGGATCTTCAGCTGGACCGAAAGTTCCTGTCACAGTCGAAGAAGTTGAACGCCGCGAAGCGGGCTGAGTTCGCGGCTCTCTCCGAGAACCCAAGTTTGGCAGAACTTTTCACACAGGTCGCTAAACCGATGGTGGATGCGAACTCGAAGTTGTTGACCCTATTGCACCCCGATCTTAGTGATGTATGCGGGGCCGCCGTGGAGTTCGACGACCTATTTGATGGGCAAGTTGGTACTCGCGTCCTCTCCCGCAGTCGCAGCCCAAAACTACAAGCAGGGATGCAAATAGGGTTTTCGTCATGGCCGGAAGAACTGATCAGGTTCGCAAAGGACTATCAGCCAGGACAAGAGATTAACCGCTAGCCGTCCGCCAAGTGTCGGTTCGAGTCCGACTGGGGGCGCCAGGCCGGCGGACTTGACGGATAGTCGCCGTCTCAAGAACCGTCTCAGGTGGATGCGACGCTGAGCTTCTGATGGCTGAGGACGGGAGACGGGGTTCTGTGACCGCTGCTGACTGGACACTAGTCCCCGGCAAGGGGCTGGGCGGGCTGGAGTTCGGAATGTCGCCGTCGCAGGTGGACGCACTCGCCGAGGTCTACGGCCCGCTGGAGTCGCGAATGGGTGACGGGCTTACCGACGATCTGTTACACGAGACTCTGCAACTGTTCGGCGATGGATTGAGCGACCAGGAGAAGCAGGATCTCATCGCCGCTTACGCCGAGCACGGGCCTTCCTCGCAGAGCGTCACGGAAACGCGCAAGGGTTCAGGCTTGATTCTGACGTACATGACAGATCGCCTGACCGAGATCATGGTGCCCGCCACGAGCCCCGTGATGCTGGCCGGTGCCGATCTGCTGTCGCTTGGCCCAGCCCAGGCGTTGGCGCTGCTGGAGCGCCTGAACGGCGCCCCCGGGCGCTACGCCGACACGGAAGCCGCGTTCGACGCCCTCGCGCTGTCGGTGGACGGGTTCTGCGTCACCGACCGGGCTGCCGGTGTGCAGATCCTGGATGCCGCCGATGAGCGGTTTCGGGCGCGGACGATAGTGGCCCGTTCGACGCCGTATCTGCCGGAAGACGAGAGAGAGCGGTTCCGGATCTACTCGGTTCTCGAGTAGCGCCGGCGCACGAGTCCTGCTGCTGCACTTGGTTTTCGGGGTGCACGCGCGACGCAGACCTTCATCTCGGCGTCTGTGGATCCGCTGGCCACCGCGTGTCGGAGACCGGACCCGCACCTACCTTGCGCACCACCGCCAGCACGATTCGCGCGCGGTGCCCACCACGCCCCGATCCACCCCGGCTACCCTCGCGGGCATGGCATCACCACGCGTCGCGGTCATCGGAGCGGGTCTGTCCGGGGTGGCATGCGCACGGGCGTTGCAGGAGCGCGGTGTTGCAGTCGAGGTCTTCGAGCGTGGCCGCGCTCCGGGCGGTCGCATGGCATCGCCGACCCTGCGCGGACGTCGCGTCGACATGGGTGCGGCGTACTTCACCGTCAAGGATCCGGACTTCTCCGCGGTCGTCGACGGGTGGGCAGCCCGCGGACTGGCGCGCCGGTGGACGGACACCTTCGACGTGGTCTCCCCGGACGGCCGCGACGTCACGACGGGGCCGGTGCGCTTCGCGACGCCGGACGGGCTGCGGTCGTTGGTGCGCGATCTGCTTCCCGATGACGTCCGCCTCGAGTCGGCGGTCGAATCCCTGGACGATCTCACTCATGACGCCGTGGTGCTGGCCATGCCTGACCCGCAGGCCGCCCGGCTGGCGCCGCAGGCATGTGAATGGGTGGAGTACGAACCGGTGGTCGCCGTCGCGGCCGGCTGGTCCGAGCGGAACTGGACGGTGGCCGATGCCGCGTTCGTCAACGACGACCCGGACGTGTCGTTTGTCGCCGACGACGGATCGCGGCGCGGTGACGGCGCACCGGTACTCGTCGCGCACACCACCGCGACACGTGCGCGTGCGCACCTGGAGCGTCCGGACGACGCAGTGGCGCCGGTGCTCGCCGCACTTCGCCGATTGTTCGGCACGGCCGGGGAACCGTTGTGGACGCACGCGCACCGCTGGACGTTCGCCAAACCCGCGGGCACCCACGGCGACGCCGAGTTCGGCTTGACGAGCACGGGCCGTCCACTCGGTCTCTGTGGCGATGCGTGGTGCCCGTCGGGTGCTCCGCGCGTCGAGTCGGCCTGGCTGTCAGGGCGGCGACTCGGCGCTGCGCTCGCCGAGATCCTGACCTAGCCGCTCACGGACGGAACTGAAGGATCCGGTCGTCTCCGTCGCGGGGATCACCGCGGCCGTCGCGGTTGCTGGTGGTGAACCACAGCGATCCGTCCGGCGCCGACGTCACCGTGCGCAACCGCCCGAACTGCCCGACGAACCGCGCCGACGGCGATGCCAGCACGCCATCGGCTGCCACCGGGATCTGGATCAAGCGCTGGCCGCGCAGGGCCGCCACCCACAGCGACCCGCTGTGGTACGCCAGCCCCGACGGCGACGCCTCATCGGTGGACCACTGCAGCGCCGGGTCTATCAAGCCGTCGCGTCCCGCCCGGCCCTCGACCGTCGGCCACCCGTAATTGCCGCCCGGCTGGATCAGGTTCAACTCGTCCCAGGTGCGTGCCCCGTACTCGGTGGCCCACAGGCGTCCGGCGGGATCCCATGCCAGCCCTTGCACGTTGCGATGCCCGTACGACCACACCGGTGACTGCGGGTAGGGGTTGTCCGACGGGACAGAGCCGTCGGGGTTGATCCGCAGGATCTTGCCGCCCAACGATGAAAGATCCTGCGCCAGTGCGGGAGTGCCTCGCTCGCCCGTGGCCACGTACAGTTTGCCGTCCGGCCCGAACGCGATGCGCCCGCCGTCGTGGATCGATCCCGCCGGGATGCCGGTCAGCACCGGCGTCTGCGCACCCAACGCCGATCCGTCGAAGTCCATCCGGACCACCCGGTTGTCCGCACCGGTGGTGAGGTAGGCGTACACCGCCTGCCCCGACGTGGCCAGCCCCAACAGCCCGCCTTCACCGCGGGCCACGACGTCGGCCACCCGCCCTATCTCGTTGACGGCTCCGGTCGGCTGCAGGTGCATGACCGCGCCGGTGTTGCGTTCGGCGATCAGCGCGCTGCCGTCGGGCAGGAACGCGATGCCCCACGGCACCGCCAGGCCGGTGGCGACGTCGGTGACACCGCCCGCCGCCGGTTCACTGTGTGAGCGCGGAGCTTCGGTGCAGGCGACGACCAGCAGTGCCGCCACCGCGGCAACCAGGCTGCGAACAGCTATGACCATGCCGGCGGATACCCGGCAGCGTCGGAGTTCACGCCGGCGCATCCGGCCGCCGTCGGGTTCACCATCCCCGTAGACGATGTAAGTGATTGCCCCGCAGGCCGTTCCGTCACGACCTGGCTCGCGTCCATGCGCGTTGCCGGCCGCTACCACTCGCCGTTCCAGGACATCAGGGGGCAGAGTGGCCGCAACGGTGAGGAAGCGCCGTCACGGCGAGCAGAATCAAATGTCGGCCTGTCGAGCGGTGGGGCACCGGATCGGCGGTGACCGCTGACGACGGACGCGCGCCGTCTACTGCAGACCAGGGCAAACGGGCAAAAGGCCACGTTAAACCACATGTCCAATGTGGTCTTTCGGCATCCACAAGCGCGTAGTGTGATTTGGATCACATCGGGGCTGATCTGTTGTCAGCCAACGAGAGGCACTACGAATGACGACGACCGAGCATGCCGATCAGCCCGCCGACGCACCCAACGCCGGTACGGCAAAAGTGGGACTGGTCTATCCAGGGATGGGGCTGTTGTTCGTCGTCCTCATCAGTTGCTTCACCGCATGGGGCATCGCCGCCGACCTCACGACGCCGATGGTCGCCGGCTTCAAGCGCATCTTCGAGATGAACACCTTCCAGGCCTCGCTCGTGCAGCTGGCGTACTTCGGCGCGTACTTCCTGCTGGCGATTCCTGCCGCGCTCATCAATCAGCGGTTCGGCTACAAGGCCGGGCTTCTGTCCGGCGTCCTTCTCGCCGCCGCGGGTGCCATCGCGTTCTATCCGGCGAGCAAGATCATGACCTACGAAGCATTTTTGGTCGCGCTGTTCGCGATCGCCGCCGGGTGCTCGATTCTCGAGACGTCCGCCAATCCCTACGTGCTTTCGCTCGGCCCGGAGGAAACCGCGACCCGTCGACTCAACTTCGCGCAGGCGTTCAACCCGGTCGGCACGAACATCGGTGTGCTCTTGGCCGCCACCCTCATCCTGCCGAAACTGGACGAGCCGGTGAACATGGCCAACGTGACTCCGGCCCAGGAGGCAGCCGTACGCGCCGGCCAATTGGGCGCCGTGATGGGTCCGTATCTCGGCCTCGGCTTCGTCCTCATCGCGATCGGACTGGTGATCGCGATCAAGAAATCTCCGCCCATCGTCGAAGAGTTCCCCGACGCTGACATGGAGGGCCAGTCCCCGCTGAAGATCCTGATGTCGAACAAGCGGTACGTGTACGGGGTCATCGCGCAGTTCTTCAACGTCGCGGCGCAGGTGTGCACGTGGACGTTCCTGATCCAGTATTCGCAGCAGGCGCTGAACGGATCGCTCGAGATGGGCGGCTATCTGCTGCAGGCGAGCCTGATCGTGTTCCTCATCTCCCGGTTCTTCATGACGTGGCTCATCGGGAAGATCCGCGCGACGAAGGTCCTCACGGTCCTCGCCCTGCTGGCTGTCGTGCTCTGTGTGTTCGCGATGTTCTCGCCCAATGTGGCCGGGGTCGGCGCCGTCGTCGCGCTGTCCTTCTGCCTGTCCCTGATGTTCCCGACGATCTACGGCGTGGCTCTCCAAGGGCTCGGGCCGGCAACGAAATTCGGCGCGGCAGGACTCGTGATGGCCATCGTCGGCGGGGCGATCATGCCTTTGGTCCAAGGCTTGCTGCTCGACGCGACGAGCCCGGCGATCTCCTTCATCGTTCCTGCTGTCTGCTTCGCCGTCGTCGCCAGTTTCGCCGTTTACGACCTGAGAGCGGCGCCCAGCACGGTCAAGGAGCTAGCAGCATGAAGCGCTATTGGATCATCCTCGTGGCGGTTGTGCTCGCGGCATGCGGCGGCGGGCAACAGGGCAATTTCTCCGACCAGACCAACCGACTCGAAGTCGTGTCGTGGTGGGTGTCGCCCTCCGAACACCCCGCTTTCGAGTTGCTGCTCAACGCATTCAAGGCCGCGAATCCGGACGTGGAGACCGTCGACGGCACCATTTCCGGCGGCGGCGGAAGCAACGTCCAGGTAGCGCTCGCCGCGCGCCTGCAGGCCGGTGATCCCCCCGACGTGTGGCAGACATTCCTTGGCAGTTCGCTGCGCGCCTGGGTCAACGCCGACCGGATCGTCGACGTGTCCGGCGTCTACGAAAGCTCGGGTCTGGATCGGACCATGCCTCAGGCGTTACTCGACGCGGCCACCTACAGGGTCAAGGCGTGGGGGGTGCCGACAGGGTCTCACCGCGGGAACGTGCTCTGGTTCAGCCAGCGAGCGCTGAAGGAGGCCGGTGTGACGCCGCCGGGTCCCGACTACACAGTGGAGGCCTTCGAGGCCGATCTCGCGAAGGTGGCCGCAGCCGGGAAGACGGCGTTGTGCCTCGGCGGGAAGGACCGGTTCACCTCCACCGAACTGTTCGAGAACACCCTGCTGGGTGTGGTCGGCGCCGACGGCTGGTCGCGGATCGGAGACGATTCGTTCGACTGGCGCGGAGCCCAACTGCGGCAGGCACTGACCCAGTTCGGCGACATCGTCTCCCGGGCCGATCCGGATGCGCCCGGGCTCACCTGGGACGAGGCCGCGAAGAAGCTGGCCACCGGCCAGTGCGCCTTCCTGTCGATGAACGATTCGGTCTACGGCGAGCTCGTCGCGAACAAGGCCGTGGAAGGCAAGGACTTCGGCTACGTCGCGTATCCCGGAACGTCGGGTGCCTACCTTGCGATCGTGGACACGTTCGTCGTGTCTGCCGACGCCGAGGACGGAGTGAATGCCATGAAGTTCTTGGAGACCATCGCCGACCCGAAGACGTCACTGGAGTTCAACAAGCTGAAAGGGTCGGTGCCGATCCGCGACGACGTTGACGTGGCAACGTTGCCTCCCTACCAGCGCCAGGCGTCCAAAGCGCTGTTCGGCGACAAGATCCTGCTGTCGATGACCCATGGCGAGGTCATGTCGACGAACTTCCAGCAGGCGCTCTACGACGCGGTGGCGTCCTTCGCGAGTAGCAAGAACGCGGACGGGTTCATCGACACCCTGCAGGGCTCGATCGAGGTGCCACATGTCGGACCATGACCGCGACGAGCACGACGGGCCGCTGTACCTTGTCGTCACAATCAAGCCGCGACTCGACCGCCTCGCCGAGGCCGAAGCCCAGCTTCGGTCGATGCGCAAGAACACGCTGACAGAGCCGGGGTGTGTGTTCATGCACTTCCTTGCTTCTCAGGAGGATTCGGACACCTGGATGATGCTCGAGATGTTCCGTTCGCGCGCCGCGTGGGACGAACACATGCGCCAGCCCTACAACACCGAAGGCAACAAGATTCTCGAAGACCTGCTCCGCGAACCCTCCGACCTTCGGTTGCTCCGCGAGAAGTGAGGCGTTCCGGTAACCCGCAAAAGCGCTGCCTTACAGTCAAATACCCTCTCACTGTGACAGCAGCACGGCAAAGGCGCGTGACCTGAGCCGGAACGCATGCCAGTGCGCGTTGGGCTCAATCAGGATGCGCGGCGAACCATCCGAGCAACAGGTCGGCCACCGCACCGGGATCCTCGTCCAGCATCCAATGAGACACCCCGTGCAGCACCTCGAAGTGGTACTCGGTACCAACGCCGCGGCCACTGGCTTGCGCACCTTTCATGCTGAGGAAGGTGTCGCCGTCGCTGAACACATGCATTGTCGGGACCGTGATCTTGGCGCGCATGAGGCGAAGAAAACCGTTCAGTGGCAAGGCCCGGTACCAGTTGATGGCGGCTGTGAACGCGCCAGGTGCGGCCATCGCCCGAGCATCGCGCTCGGCGCGCTCGGGTGTCTGCCCATGCGCCCGAAGGAATTTCGACAGGCCGGTGGCAGTGCCGCGGCTGCCCACAAAGACCCGCTCCGGAATGAGGGGCAGCTGAAAGACGTACACATACCAGGACGCGATAACCTGCCGACTGGTCACCAGTGCTTTCAGGCCACCGATGGGATGCGGCGCCGACAACGCTGACGCAGTGACCAAGCGAGCGGGCATCTGCGCCGCGGCGAACCACGTCACGAGGGCACCGCAGTCATGCCCGACAAGGTGTACGCGCTGCGCTCCGCTCCAGTTGATCAGCGTGCGGACGTCCTCGACCAGTTCGGACACCCGGTAATCCCGGCGGCGTGTCGGTCGTGCGCCTCGGGAGTAACCCCGCTGGTTGGGTGCGAGACAGCGATAGCCCTCAGCGGTGAGTTTCGAGATCACGGCGTCCCAACTGGTGTTCTGTTGAGGAAAGCCGTGCAACAAGATCACTACTGGTCCGTCGGCAGGGCCGGCGTCGATGACGTCGAATACAAGCCCGCCGCGACTGTACTGATCCATTCGTACTCGCTTACCAGAGTTTCCCTTTGTGCGGCGGTTATTCGGACATTTCACGATCATCGCCATGGCACCGGCAGGCACACTGTTTTTGTGGTCTTTCCCAGCGCCCATAAATTCATGTTCGACGAAAACCTGACCGGATCACCGCCCGCCCGGTGTTCACGCCGGTGCATCCGGCAGCCATCGTGATCGGCGGTGTAAGCGATTGCCACACAAGGTGTTTGCGCGAACACTCTGGTAACCCTGGTCAGGGGGAACAGGTGTGGCGCGGGCCGAGAATGTCATCACCGTGCACAGCAGCCGCCCGCTGCGCGCGAGGAGTTCTGGATGGCTTGACTTGACTGCAGCAACTCACTGCACCGTGAACAAAATCGAATGCCAGCCGGTGGATCCGTCGGGCACGGGTCCCGGGTTGATCAGCGGCAGCCGTTCCTCGGCCTGCATCATCCCGGAGCCATCGAACGCGCGGCACGACACCATGTGCTGACCAGGAGCCAGCGGGGTGGTGAGCCGGAACATCCGCCAGGTGTTCACATTCACCTCGGTCGCCAATTCGGCTTCCTGCCAATCTCCTTGGTCGATGCGCACCTCGACCCTGCTGATGCCGCGGCCCTGCGCCCATGCGGTCCCCGCGACGGTGACCTCGCCGCCGGGCACCCGCTGAAACGATGCCGGCGCATCGATGCGCGAGGAGATCTTGATGGGCGCCACGCCCGGCGGCCGGCCGTCCCAGCCGCGCTCCACCCAGTACGGCTGCACGTCGTAGGTGGTCAGCTCCAGCTCGGTCAGCCACTTGGTGGCCGAGACGTAGCCGTACAGACCCGGCACGACGGTGCGGATGGGGAAGCCGTGCTCGGGCAGCAACGCCTCGCGGTTCATCCCGATTGCCACCAGCGCGTCCTCACCCGCCTGGCGCAGGAGGTCCAACGGCGTGCCGAGGGTGAACCCGTCGACAGAGTGACCCACCACCTGTTCGGCGCCATCTTGGATCCCGGCCCGGTCCAGCAGCTCCAGCAGCGGCACCCCGATGAAGTTCGACGTCGAAACGTACGGTCCGCCAACCTCATTCGATACGCATGTCATCGTGATCGTCTGCTCCACCAAGGGCATGGACCGCAGCTCGTCGAAAGTGAACTCCAAGGGATTGTCCACCATCCCGGTGATGCGCAACACGGCATCCTCGGCGCGCAGTTGCGGCACCGCCAGGTTGATGTCGATGCGGTAGAAATCCGCACTCGGGGTCAAGAACGTCGGCGTGCCGAGCTCCGGAAAGGCGGCCGAGGCCGGGATCGGCGGGGCCGGTGTGGTCGGAATCAGCTCGCCGACGGCGCGCCGCGACGCTGCGACGTCCACCCGCTTGGTGAGCGCGAAGCCGCCTGCCCCGGCCACCAGTGCCCCCACCGCCGCTGCCAGGGAGCCCACCAGGAACCGGCGCCGATCCATCCCGGCCGACGAAGCCGTCTCACGCGGCTGCGCGCGCCGGTGCAGCCACCAGAACACCGACAACCCGGCGACCAGCGACGCCGCAGGCGCCAGCAGTACCAGTCCACCGACCGACTGCTCGGACACGGCCAGCGCACCCACCACGCCCAGGACGACGATCGCCAGCAGGCCCGGCACCGCGCTGCGGCGGCAGATCAGTCCGATCACCAGGCCGGCGACGGCCAGCACCACCGCCATGCCCACCAGCAGCGCGGGCTTGTCGTTGGTCCCGAAGTTCTCGATCGCGAAGTCCTTCACCGGCGCCGGTGTCCGGTCGATGGTCGCGTTGCCGACCGCCAGGAACGGTGACGCGGCAGGAAGCAGCAGCAGGCCGGACACCAGATGTCCGGTACCGAGCGCGGCGAGCACCGCGATCAGCCCGGTCAGTGCGGCTCGCAGCGCGGGCAGCCTGGGCGAAGACGTCATAGCCCTGGTTCGTAGCGAACCGCCTTTGGGATGGGATCCGGATTGTCGGGGCCTCGTGCGGATGAATGCAACGAACCTGCCCACTTACCCCGCTTCCTGGCGTGCGGGCGAAGTGCCACCAAAAGGCGCTATCGCACAACGCCTTTGCGCAGAGGATGGAATCCACCCGTTTTTGCCCCAGTCAGCGGCGCCCCTGACTTGCGGTTTCGCCGCGCGAGAACCCCGAAAGGTGTTCACTGATACCACCGTCATTCGGGTTTATCGAGGTGAGTCTCATGGCGCGCATTGATCTGTTCGCGAAAATTCCATTGATCGGGATGGCCCTGGTGTTTCTGGCGATGTTCATCGTCGCGGTCACCGCGTACCTGCACGTCGGGTGGTATTCGATCATCGGCTACGCGATCGCGGCGGTAGTCGCCGTGGTCGGCTTCGTCATGACGTTTCGTGATGTCAGGGATGCACCAGGACCTGCCGAGCAGTGGGACGTCCGAGGCACCCCCATCGATCCCGCGTCACCCCAGAACTGACCAGAGGGAGGGCTGGTTCCATGACCACCGCACCCAAGCAGTCTGTCTACGACAACTCCGCGCTGAAGGCGGAGGACGAGGGCTACCACAAGGGTCTCAAGCCTCGGCAACTGCAGATGATCGCGATCGGCGGCGCCATCGGCACGGGACTGTTCCTCGGTGCCGGTGGCCGCCTGGCCAACGCCGGGCCGGGCCTGTTCTTGAGCTACGCATTCTGCGGCATCTTCGTCTTCCTGATCCTGCGCGCCCTCGGCGAACTCGTGTTGCACCGGCCGTCATCGGGGTCATTCGTGTCGTATGCGCGTGAATTCCTCGGCGAGAAGGCGGCATTCGTTGCCGGCTGGATGTACTGGCTCAACTGGGCGATGACGGCCATCGTCGACTGCACCGCCATCGCGACCTACTTCCACTACTGGTCGGGGCTCGAGAGCGTCCCGCAGTGGGTGCTGGCACTGGCTGCGCTCGCGGCCGTGGTGGCCATCAACATGATCTCGGTGACGTTGTTCGGGGAGTTCGAGTTCTGGGCTGCGCTCATCAAAGTGGTTGCGCTGATGGCTTTCCTGGTTGCGGGCACCATCTTCCTCGCCGGACGCTATGAGATCCAGGGACAGCCAACCGGGTTCAGCGTGATCGCCGACAACGGCGGGTTGTTCCCCGCGGGCCTCTTCCCGCTGGTGATTGTCATGTCTGGTGTGGTCTTCGCCTACGCTGCAGTAGAACTCGTCGGAACCGCAGCCGGTGAAACGGCCCACCCGCACAAAATCATGCCGCGCGCCATCAACTCGGTGATCGCCCGTATCGCCGTCTTCTACGTCGGCTCGCTGTTCCTGCTGGCGCTTCTTCTGCCCTACACCGCATACCAGGCCGACGAGAGTCCCTTCGTCACGTTCTTCGGCAAGATCGGGGTGGACGGCGCGGGCAGCGTCATGAACATCGTCGTGCTGACCGCCGCGTTCTCGAGCCTGAACGCCGGGCTGTACTCGACGGGCCGCATCCTGCGGTCGATGGCGATGAACGGCAGCGCACCGAAGTTCACGTCGGTGATGTCGAGCCGGGGCGTGCCGTACGGCGGCATCTTGCTGACGGCCGCGGTCGGGTTGTTCGGCGTGATCCTCAACCTTCTCTTCCCCGGTGAGGCATTCGAGATCGTGCTGAACATGGCAGCTCTCGGGATCATCGCGTCCTGGGCCACGATCGTCATCTGCCAGCTCCAGCTCTACCGCTGGTCGAAACGGGGCATCTTGGAGAGGCCGGCATTCCGGTTGTGGGGCTCGCCCTACACCGGCTACCTCACGTTGGCGTTCCTGTTCGGCGTCGTGGTGCTGATGGCGCTCGACCCACCGATCGGCACCTGGACCGTCGCCACGCTGGTGGTCATCATTCCGGCACTCATCGTCGGTTGGTACGCGGTCCGCGGGCGGGTGCTGGAGGTGGCTCGGGAACGCCAGGGCTTCACCGGCGAGTTCCCGGCCATCGCCAACCGCCCGCCGCGACGCGGCAGGGGCACCAAGAAATGACCCGCTGATCACACACGTTGGGGGACATCGGCACTGAGGGCACGGTCGAGGAACTCGGCGGGGATCTCGGGCCAGTCGGGATGCCACCGGCCGGCCTGCTTGTCGTCACGCAATTCGGACAAGGTGGCGACCACGTGGGGACCGCCGTCGACCAGATACCGCAGCATCTGCAGTCGGGCGCATTGAGCGGCCACCGCGGCGATCGTGGCCTTGGCCTCCTCGGTACGTTCGTCGGCGGCCAGGCAGGCACCCAGCAGCCGATTCGCCCGCAGCAGCGCCTGCGGCCGGTTCAGCGGGACCAGGTGGTCCACCCATTCGCGGGCCCAGCGGCACGCCAGCGCTCGGCGCTGCGGGTCGCCGTCGGCGATCAGACGGCGGATCGCCGAGGCTTCCTCGAACTGCACCGCGATCTCGTCCATCGCGTCGCAGGGTTTTCTGCGCGCCTCGTAGCTGGCCGTCTCGGTGGGGCCGAACTCCGGATGAGGGGGAAGACCCAGCCGGATCCGCTCGTGCTCGGCGAGCGCCCGCAGGCGATTGAGCGACAGGCTCCGAGCAACGCGGGCGGCTTCGTCGAGGCGCTGCGTCGCGGCGAGCCGGTCACCCTGCAAGGCCTTGATCCGCGCGCTGATCACGTACCGGGCGATCTTGAAGTCGACGGATCCCCCCTCCGGGCCGAGCTTGTACCCCTCGTCGAGCATGCGTTCGGCTTCCTCGATATCGCCGCGCTCGTAGAGCAACTCACCCAGCAACGAGCTGGCCAGCCGGGCGGTATAGGAGTGCACACCGCCGGAACGTTTGGCGATCCGCAGGGCCCGGCGGAAGTACTTCTCCGCCTCGGCGTTGTCGAGCATCAAGTGGTGCGCCAGCCCGGTGAAACACAATCCGTTGACCACAGTGAACGCGTCGCCGCTGCGCTCGTAGAACGGGGCCGCCCACGCCTGGATGCGATGCACCTCGGCCAGGTCGTAGTGGTAGGCGGCCTCGAACGTCGCCACATTGGCAGCCGAGGCAACAGTGAAGGGGCGCATGTGATCTCGACGCTGCAGGCACGCCGAGATGTGGTCGGCGATACCGGCCAGCCGGTCCGAGCGCAGGTCCACCACTCCACGCACCACGCCGAGATCTGCCCGCAGGTCGGCGACCTCGTCCTCGGACAGGTCAGAGGCCGCCAGCGCGGACTCCCCGGCCGCAAGTGCCTTCTCGGCGGCCGGGATTCGATGCAGCACGATATTCGCCCACGCCAACGCGAGTTGCATCCGCGGACTCGACCGCACCGACGCTGCGGGGAGTTTGGCGATCAACCCGATCAGGGTGGACATCTGGGAGTTGGCTACCAGGCAGATCCCGTCGTTCTCCACCAGCCGTACTGCGCGGGCGTCGTCCCCGCCCGCCAGGGCGTGGTCGACCGCCTCGCTGACCAGACGGTGGTCGGCGTACCACTCCGAGGCCACCCGGTGTAGCTCGTCGACGCGCTCCGGTTTGTCCCGGCCGAGGCGGTGCCGGAGGAAGTCGCGGAACAGGCTGTGATAGCGGAACCACATCTCGTCGATCCGGTGCAGGAACAGGTCGCGTTCCTCGACCTGTTCCAGGAGTGTCACCCCGTCCTCCACACCGGTCAGCGCCGACGCCAGGTCACCGCAGATCCGTTCGGGGACCGACGTGGCGAGCAGGAAATCGAGCATCGACGGTTCCAGGGTGTCGAGGACGTTCTCGGCGAGGAACTCGCTGATGGCGTGATGCCGGCCCGTCATCGTCTCGATGAGCCGGACGGGATCGTCGCGGTCGCGCAGCGACAGCGAGGCCAACTGCAATGCGGCCACCCACCCGTCGGTCTTGGCGGTCAGTTCTTCCACGTCCGCGCGGTCAAGGTCCAGCCGAGCGATGTCCACGAGGAAGCTCTCCGACTCGGTGACGTCGAAACGCAGTGCGGTGGAGTCGATCTCGATCAGTTCATCTCGCATCCGCATCCGGCTCATCGGCAGACCACTCTGGTTGCGACTGGTCACCAGCACCGTCAGTCCGACCGCGATGTTGTCGAGCAGATAGCGCAGGGCCGCGATGGTCGCGGGATCGGTGACGTGCTGCCAGTCGTCGATCACCAGAGCCATCTGCCTGCCGCTCTGGTGGATGTCGTTGATCAGGGTGGTCAGCACATACCGGCCGGCCTCGTCGCCGTGTTGCTCCAGCACATCACCCAGGTCGGCCGCGAGCGCCGGTGCGACAGTGTGGATCGCCTGGATCAGATGCGACAGGAACCATGTCACGTTGTTGTCGTCGTGGTCGATGGTCAACCAGGCGACCGTCACCCCGTCGGCGACGAGCTGGCGGGCCCACTGCGCCGCCAAAGTGCTCTTGCCGAAGCCGGTCGGGCCGTGGATCACGGTGAGTTTCTTGTTCTTCGGGGCCCGCAGCGCATCGATCAATCGGGCACGTTCGACCAGTGGCTTGGTCGACACCGGTAGCAGGAACCGGGTGGCGGGCGCCGGCGGCGTCGGGGTGCGCAGCGGATACCCGCTCGACGGTGTCCCCGACGCTGACGTCGGGTCGTAACGGATCGCGGGTGCGGGGACGGGAATGGCCATGTCATCAACGGGCAGGCCGTGTCGGCGCTGGAGCTCCCGGCACTGCTCGCCGAATGCCTCCGCGGTGGACGGGCGGTCACCGAGGTCGCGCGACATCGCCTGCTCGATGACCTCGCAGACGTCAGCGGGCAAGGTGGTGTCGCGCAGGTTCGGCATCGGGTCGCGGGTGATCCGCAGGAACTGCGCCACCATCTGCTCGCCCTTGCGGCGCTCGAACACGGCGTGGCCCGTGCCTGCGCTGAACATCGTCGACGCCAGGCTGTACACGTCGGAGGTGACTCCCGGCGTCTCGCCGAACAGGACTTCGGGCGCGGTGTAGGCGGGTGAACCGATGACCGCCCCGTCGCCGGTTTCGAACGCTCCGACGATGCGGGCGATCCCGAAATCCGTCAGTTGTGGCTCGCCGTATTCGGTGAGCAGGATGTTCGCGGGCTTGACGTCGCGGTGCAGGGTGCCCCGCCGATGGGCCGTCTCCAGGGCGCCTGCCATCTTCACCCCGACGCGAAGTGCGTCCTGCCAGCCGAGAGCTCCGGTGTCGTGGATCGCCGACTCCAGCGAACCGTGCGGGTGATACTGCATGACGATGTAGGGGCGCCCGCTGGCGATGGTGCCAACTTGAAAGACGTTGACGATGTTGGGATGGCCGGACAACTTGCCCATCGCCACCTGCTCGCGCATGAACCGGCCGAGATTCTCCGATTCCAGGTCGGCGGTCAAGACCTTGACCGCGACCGTGCGATCCAGGGTGCGTTGGCAACAGCGGTAGACAACTCCGAATCCGCCGCGGCCGATCTCCTCAGGCTCGGAGAACCCGGCCGCTTCCAGTTCCGCCGGAATGCCGGCGGGGAGGTCCCGTTGGGTGGGCAACGGGTCGTTGCGGACCATCGTTCGTCTCGAAACTCCAGGAGCGTCGGTAAAGCTGTTCCGAGGATAGCCCCGGCTGTTTCCGGTAAACCCGGGGAGGTCGGGGTTGTTCGACCGCCTCCAGGGCGGCCTGCATTGCCGATCAAATGGCCATGCCGCCAACAACGTTGACGCCGAGGATGCGTCGAAGCGAGGGAGGCCTGTGCAGACACAAGGGCGGGTTCGGGAGGACATGAGCGCGTCTCATACCGTCCACGCGGTCGGCTTTCATCTCTTGCCGACTCTTTGGAGTGGTCACTCCCGAACCCGTCGTGCCATCGATGCTACGCCGCGTGAGACGCCGACACCAGAAGTAATCCGGTGTAAAAATTACGGTTCCGCAGCGCGTCCGACGGGCGCGAAAGGTCGAGGGCGCGAGGCGGAATCGACGGTTACCGACCGTGGGGCAGGCTCACAGGTCGAGCACGACGGCCTCGGCGGGCTGAGCGCAGCAGATCAGGACATTGCCGTCGGCGGGTGGGTCCAGAGGTTCCGGGTCATAACGGACACTCCCGGACAGCAGTGGGGTCTCGCAGTTGTGGCACACCCCGGTGCGACACGACCACCGGGTCGGCACATCACAGGACTCCGCGAATTCGAGCAGGCTGGTGTTCGGTGGACCCCAGGGCGCGACGAGACTGCTGCGGGCGAAGTGGACCTCTGGACCAGGACCCGGTGGGCCGACGGGCGGATGGGGCGGGACCGTTGTCACGTCGATGCCGGGTGTGAGTGCCGGGGCGACCCCGAACAGTTCGGTGTGTACCCGGGCCGGATCCAACCCGTAGGCGACGAGGCCGGCGCTCAGTTCAGCCATGAACGCAGGCGGCCCGCAGAGATAGGAGTCCGCGTCGTGGGGTAGGTGGAGTTCGCCGAGTCGGGCCACGGAGATGCGGCCGTCTTCGGTGAAGTCGGTGCCTCGCTGGTCGGTGGCGGCCGCTCGGCTGTAGAAGACGTGAGACCGGCTGTGCGGCAGCTTGTTCAGGAGGGCCTGGATTTCGGCTTTGAAGGGGTGCTCGGTACCGTCCCGGGCGCCGTACAACCACCAGACCTGGCGCTCTGGCGATGAGTTGACCAGCGCATGCAGCATGGCGAGCACCGGGGTCACACCGACGCCGACGGAGAGCAGGATCACCGGCGTATCACCCTCGGCGAGGAAGAAGGCGCCGCGCGGCGCGGCCACCTCGACACGGTCGCCGGGTTTCAGCCGGGTGTGGACGTAGTTGCTTGCGGCGCCGTGCGTCTCACGCTTCACGCTGATCCGGAATTCGCTGGAGCCGGCCCGGTTGGACAACGAATAACTGCGAACCAGGGAGCTCCCGTTGTCGATCGCCAGCCGCACCGTGATCGACTGGCCGGCCAACCATCCCGGCAGACCGATGCCGTCCGGCTCGGCCAGCGTCAGCGAGCGCACGTGCCGACTCTCGTCATGGACACCGGTGACTTCGAGCGGGCGGAACCCCGCCCACGCCGGGGGCGGGCTACCGGCCGCTGCGGTGAGGCCGGTGTTGCCTCCGGCGGCTGGCTCGTCCGCCTGTGCCGCCAGACTGCGGAGCGAGGTTTTCCAGCCGGGGCTCAGCGCCGGTATACGCAGGGCGCGGTCGAGAGCGTCGCGCGCGTGGCCGGGCAGATAGAGCAGGGCGTCGATGTCTGCCACCGTCACCCGTTCGGGCCCCGCGGCGATCTTGATGATGTCCTGTCCGGCCTCGACCTCCCCTTCGGTGAGGACCCGGCAATAGAAACCCGGGCGCCGGTGTGCGACCAGGAGCGCCGCCATCTGCGGCACCCCGATACGCATCCCCGCGCGATAGCAGGTGACGCGCGGCTGGGTGACTTCGAAGACCGCCTGCCCGATCTGATAGCGGTCTCCGATGCACACTTCGTCGTCGGGCAATCCCTCGACGGTGAAGTTCTCGCCCAGCGTGCCCGGTGCCAGTTCACCTCGGCCGAACTCGTCGGCCCAGTGGCGATACGACTCGAGCTGGTACACCAGGACGGCACGGTTCTCGCCGCCGTGCCCGTCGAGGTCACCCTGGCCGTCGCCATCGATGTTGAGTCGCCGGACCATTCGGCTGCCGGTGACGGGATCCTTCCACGCTCCGGTGTAGACCGTGCGACCGCGCCAGGCAACGTTTTTGGGCCGGCCGACATTCACCGATACCAACTTGGCCATGGAATTCTCCTCGGGCGTGACCGCTGTCCACAGGCTATCTGCCCATCCTGGAGTCCGCTCGGGTATTCGCTCGGAATGGGCACCTACCGAGCATGATCACGCTATTGGGTTGTCTGGCAACGGCATAGAGTTCCCGTCGAGGCGATACACGTTCGGTGAACGCCACCAGAGCCAATGATTCGAGGAAACCGTGAGTGCTTTTGCGACGCGCTATCAGACCGTCACCGTTGATGGTTTGGAGGTGTTCTACCGTGAGGCCGGCGATCCCGCCAATCCGACCGTCCTGTTACTGCACGGGTTTCCGTCGAGTTCTCATATGTTCCGTAACCTGATCGCGTCGTTGAGCGACAGCTTCCACCTCGTGGCCCCCGACCACATCGGGTTCGGCCGCTCGGCCGCGCCCTCGGTCGATCAGTTCACGTACAGCTTCGACCGGCTGACGGAGGTCACGGAGTCCCTGATCGAACAGTTGGGCCTGGAACGGTTCGCCATCTATATCCATGATTACGGCGCACCGATCGGTCTGCGCATCGCCAGTCGGCGGCCTGAGCGGATCTCGGCGATCATCACGCAGAGCGGCAATGCGTATCTCGAGGGCTTCACCCCCTTCTGGGACATCCTTTTCGCGCACGCCAAGGACCGCGCCGCCAACGAAGCCGGGGTGCGCGAGTACTTCACCCTTGAAACCACTCGCTGGCAGTACACCCACGGTGTTCCCGCCGACCGGCTGGACCGAATCGCTCCCGAGGCATGGCTGCTGGACCAAGCAGGCCTGGACCGAAAGGGCAATGACGCGATTCAGCTCCAGCTGTTCTGGGACTACCAGTTCAATCTCGACGGCTATCCCGGTTTTCACGAGTACTTCCGCACCCATCAGCCACCGCTGCTGGTGACGTGGGGCCGCAACGACGAGATCTTCGGCGTGGCGGGCGCGGAAGCGTTCCGAAAGGACTTCCCCGACGGGGTGTTTCATCTGCTGGATACGGGGCACTTCGCGTTGGAAACACACGGAGCCGAGATCAGCGGATACATCCGCGAATTCCTGGGTCGGGTTGAGCCCGCTGCTCTCACCGAACGGCAGGCGTCGGTCTGACCACACTTGCGTAATCACCTGGCGTGGAACCGAACCGGGCGCGAAACTCCTTGATGAAGTGCGAGCAACTCGTGTACCCGACGGCGCGGGACACCTCCGTCACGCCGAGTCGCCGTGCTTCCAGTAGCTCACGTGCCCGGTTCAGCCGCTTGTCTTTCACGAACTGATAGGGCGAACATCCCATCACCTCGCGAAACAGGCGTGAGAAGGCTGACGGACTCAGGTTGACCTGCTTGGCGAGTTGACCGACCGACAACGGCTCGCCGAGATGGTCGACGATGTAGTCCAGAGCGGCGGCCACCGGGTTGGCCGTAACCTGTTGTGTGGCAATCCGTGTCAGCCGGTCATCCCGATCACGCTGCAGTACCCGGTACACGAGCTCGCGCAGGTACAACGGCGCCAAGACCTGTCTGTCCGACACCACCGACAGTGAGCGCAGAAAACGCAGGGCACTACTCATCAGCTCGTCGTCCAGTGTCGCGACCGCACACTTGATTCCGTCATGGTGGACGCCGTCGACGAATCTGGCGCGGCCCACCATGGAGGCCGACACCTCACAGATCAACTCGGGGTCGATTTCCAGACTCAGGCACAGCGATGGGTGACGGGGTGAACCCTCGGCAATCTGGCAGGTGCGGTCAGGGCAGTCGCAGACCACCAGACAGCGTGAGGCCTGCATGACGATGGCGACCGAGAATTCCGGCGTCTGCGGCTGCAGCGCCGTCGGCGCGGTGAAGCGGTAGAAGGTCAAGCCCGGCCAGGAACCGGCCGTGGCGCCTTCTGTCGGCGCGCCGGCGGCGAGCGCGGCGACGAAATCCGCCGACGGATGGCGGTGTTCGACCGCGGTGACGGTCATGGGTGCCCAACCGGATCGCGCTGGTCTTCTGCCACGCGAAGCCCCAATCACTCGCACTGCACTCACTCGATGTAGTGGCACTGTAGTGGATGAGAGTGTACTCAACAATATGTATGACAGGTTGATTAAATGAACTGGTACCAACGTCGTCTTACGTTGAGTGAACTAACTCCAGTGCAGCTTCCACTGTCTGTTATTCTCGGGCGCATATGAATCGTCAGGCTGGTCCCCGATGACGTCGGACGACACGGGCTCCACTCCGCGCCGCTCCCGTCGTGACGAGTACGCCGAGCAGACCCGACAGGCTGTCGTCGATGCGGCGCGGACTCTCTTCGCCGAACGGGGTTACTTCGCCACCACCGTCAACGACATCGCCGAGGCAAGCCGCGTCTCGGCCGGCACGGTCTACCAGCAGTGCGGCGGCAAGCAGGGCCTGCTACGCACCTTGATGGACATGTGGACCGCCGCACCCCTGGTGCAGCAGACCCTCGATGCCATCAATGCGACCGACAACCTCCAGGACGCGCTGCAAGCTCTCGCAGACTCCTACCTCGAGTTCTGGCGCCAGTTCGACGACATCGTCCAGCTTGTCGTCGCGACCGCTGCGCACGACGCCGAGGCGACGGGGTCACTCACCCAAGCGGTGATCCGCCACCGCAGCGCGCTACATGAAATCGCCCGGAAGATCCGGCACTTGGGAGCGTTTCCGAAGCCGTTCTCCGACGACGACTTCGCGGACATCACCCTGTACCACTACGGGCCGCAGAACGGCTTCCACTACACAGTGACCGTGCTGGGGTGGCCCGAAGAACGGGCCCGGGATTTCATCAGCGCCCAGTTCGCCCACACGTTGTTCGAACTCGGCGGCGCCGGCCGGGGCTGAGCCTCTTCGCAGATGTTCTGACCCGGCACCGCCCACCCGTGGGTGCATCTCGCCTCCGCTGCCGGCGACTGACGGGATAGACGTCAATTTTGATTCGTGAAACACCTGGCTACCGTGTGTTTTCACGCGCGGATGCCGCCCGAATTCGGTACTCACTGTTAACGCGGAGCCGCGGGCATCCGACATACCTTGCGGGGGGACGAGGTGTTGCGTAGTCGTCCAGACATAGAGGCGGCGAGACCGTCGAGCGACGATCGAGCAATTTCCTAAACCGAACGTCACGCGATTTCCGCCGTTGATCGGTGGGTGTCGTCGAGAAGCAAGGCGAAGGAGCGAATGATGGACATCAAGAAACTCGCGGTAACGACCACGATGACCGGTGTGCTGGGCCTCGGCGCACTGGGCTTGGGTGTGGGCCTGGCGCAGGCCGATCCGGCTACGCCGGAGCCGTGGCCCGGTCCGACCGTGCCTCACGTGCAGGTTCCCGATGTGAACGTGCCGAGCGTGAACGTGCCGGATGTGAATCTGCCGGGGGTGAATCTGCCCGACGTGAACGTCCCGAGCGTCAACGTTCCCGATGTGAGTGTGCCGGGTGTGAATGTGCCGGATGTGAACATTCCGAGTGTCAATGTGCCGGACATCAATGTTCCGAGCGTGAACATTCCGGATGTGAACGTGCCGAATGTGAATTTTCCGGAATTGAATGGTTACTTCCAATGGCCGCGTGAAACCATTACTCCCGGACAGTTGAAGGATTTGCCGTCCATAAATGGTGTGTCGAATCCGTTCTTCGGAATTCCTCCCGGTCAGCTGAAGAAACTGCCGACGGTGAACGGCATTGTCAATCCGTTCTTCGACCAGGCGCCAGGTCACTGGGTTGTTCCGGGTGAGCCGCAGTCCTGAACCACCGGGTGACACGATGGCCGCCCTGCCTCCGGGTGGGGCGGCCATCCCCATTCCGGAGTGACTTGGCAGCGCAAAAACCCTGCGGAGGTTCCTCGATGTTGGTATCGATGAACGTCACTTTCACACGGGGGGTTTGCGTTGACACAGACGAGTCCTGCACCGGCACCACGACGGCTGCCGCAAAGGGGCGGCCGATGGATCGCGGCGGCGGTGGTGGCGGCGATGGCGCTGGTTGCCGGCCCCGCGGTGCTGGCCTCCGCGCAGACCCGCATCGGACTCAACGGCGCCCGTCCGAGTGAGTGGCCGATAGTCGATTCGCTGCTGGCCGGTGCCGGCTTCACGCAGGAGGCGTGGCTGCCGTTTGCCTTGCATGTCGGCGAGAACTGGCTGCCCGGAACCACGCCGGTCGCGGTGGACTATCCGGCCCAACTGGGGATTCTGTCCGGACCGTTCGCGCTGACGGTGGATCAGTCGACCGAGATCGGGCGGCAGAACCTGCACGCCACCATCCTCGAGCAGCTCGAGAAGGGCGAACCCGTCGTCGTCGCGGGCCTGAGCGAGGGCACCCTGGTGATCGACCGAGAACTCGAGTACTTGCGAACCGCGGCGGACGCACCCGATGCCGATGACGTCACGTTCCACGTGTTCGGCGACATGCGACGCGGACTCGGCGAGATGTATCTGCGCGGGGTGACGATTCCGTTCGTCGGTCAGACGTTCGGTCCGGTGCCCGAGAGCCAGTACGACGTCGTGGTGGTCAACGAACAGTGGGACGGGTGGGCCAATCCGCCGGACCGCCCGTGGAACCTGCTCGCCGTCACCAACGCCGTCATCGGCGCCTTCATCACCCTCGACGGCTTCAACGATCACTCGCACAGCTCGCTCGCCAGCATGGCCGACGCGGTTCTGGTGTCGCAGACCACCAACTCGCTGGGTGGCACGACGACGACGTATATGATTCCGCGCCAACAACTTCCGATGACACGGGTGTTGCGACAGATGAACGTCCCGGACCCGTTCGTCGATGAGCTGGACAAGCTGCTCATGCCGCTGATCGCGACGGGCTACTCGTCGATGACCCCAGACCTCGGGCCCCGCATCGAGCAGGGCCGATTGGTGTGGACGCCCCCGGCACCGCAGCCGGTGTCGTTCACCAAACCGGGCGCCGTGACGCCGGAGGTTATCGAGGCGAAGACCGCCGGTCCCGCAAAGGACGCCGCGGACGCGGATCCCGGCACAGAGGATCTGCTGACCGAGGCTGCTCCCGAACCGCAGACGGCGACAGATCGGGCAGTCACCACCGGTTCGGTCGACGCCGACGACACTGAGGTACAGGTCGGACCTGCCGACACCGGTGAGACCACAACACAGCATCATGAGCGGCCCAGCAAGGTGGTCGATGTCAGGACGCGTGACGCCGCTACCGAGACGAAATCCGACCGCCGCTCGAGACCGGATCGCGTCCGCGCTTCAGTCGGCTCCTACCGGACCGGCGATCCCTCCGGCCATTCGGACAGCGGCGATTCCGGGGCTGATCGTGACCCCACCCGAGCCGGGGCGGCGGCGGGCGACTCGAAACGCCCTGGAAATCACGGAGGCTTCTGACCTGGGGGCGGCTTGCGCGTCTGCCGGATCGGTTCTGGCCTGGCCCTCAGCTGCCTCCTGACGATCCCACGTCCCACCGGTCCAGGTGTGCCGAGATGAGGTCGGTTGCGGTGCCCTCGCCGTCTTCGGACCGGAGGCAGTGTGAAAGCTGCTGCGCTCGTTGGGTATAGCCCGGTTCAGTCAGCGTTGCGGTCACGGCCTCGGCGAGAGATTTTGTGGTGAGTGCGCTACGCCGCAGTGGAGCCGGCGACGCCCCCAAGGTATGGACCCGTCGAGCCCAGAACGGCTGATCCATGATGCCGGTGACCGGAATCGAGGGCACACCCGCTCGCAGGGCGGCAGCCGTCGTGCCTGCGCCGCCGTGGTGCACGATCGCCGCCATCTGTGGAAACAGCCACGCGTGCGGCAGCTCACCGACGGTGAGGATGTCGGAGCCCTCACCGCGCAGGCCGGCCCAACCGGACTGGAGGATGCCGCGCACACCAGCCTGACGTAGTGCCGAGACGATCAGAGCGGACAGGCGTTCACCCTGTGCGGTGGCCGTGCTACCGAGACCGACGAATACCGGCGGCGGCCCAGCGTGAAGGAACTGGACCACCTCGGTCGGAGGTTGCCACGTCGGTGAATCGATGGGCCACCAATAACCTGTCACGTCCAGTCCGTCGCGCCAATCGATGGGGCGAGCAACAACGTGCTGGGAGAACCCATAGAGGATCGGCCACGTGGCGGCGCGTCGGCGCTGATAGCTGCGCCGGGACTGAGTCGGTAACCCCAGCGTGGCGCGCAGATCATTTATCAAGGGTGTGTAGACCTTTTCGCCGAGGTCACCAAGACGCCACGCCAAGTGGTTACCGCACTGCCCGAAAGAGCGATCCGTCAACGGTGGCGGAGCGAATTGCCCTGTCGCGCTGACTGGTTGGAAGAAGACCCCGATGCTCGGAATGTCCAATGCCTCTGCAACGTGATACCCCAGCAGGGAGCCCACCGGGCCCTCCAGCAGAAGAAGATCGGCGCCGGTGGCCGCGTCGGCGATTGCCTCGCCCACTCCGTGCAGGTCGTCACGCATCTGCGCCAGCACGTCCTTGGACGGCCGCATACGCGCGCCATCGACAACGGCCTGGCCGTACGCGGAGGCTCGGGTGTCGGCCTCGGTGTCGCCAGGCAAGCGTCGGTACTGCAGTCCGGCCGCGGTGATGAGGTGTTCGTACGGGCTTTGCGCGCCGATGACCACCTCGGCTCCGAGTCGCTCGAGGAGCCGGCTACCGAGTCCGGTCAGCGGTGCGACATCACCGCGCGTTCCGAAAGCCGCGATCACGATCCGGGTCATGATGTTCCTCGCGTGGCCAGGTCGAACGCAGTCACCAGTTCTTCGCCGTAGCCGATCACGTCGTAGTCGGGATCGCGGGCCAGCTCCCACACCGCACCGTCCAGCGCGGCGCGCAGCGCGTTCTTCATGAATCTCGGCGACAGCTCCCGAAATTGGCCGCCCGACAGACCGTCGACGAAGATCGGCTCAGGATCCAGGGCTGTTGATCCGGCATCTGATGGCGGCGCCGAAGCTGCGGCCTGATCGAGACGCAAACCCTTCGGTGACCGGTATCCGGTGAGGATCTCGACCATGGCAGTCGCGGCGATCGGATTTTGCTCGATGAATGCAACATTGGAGCGTATGTAGGCCGCGAGACGATCTCCCGGCGAAGCTGCCGCAGCAATAGCGGGAGCCATCTGCGCGGCTGCCGCGCTGAACACCGCGATCACGACGGCTTCGATGATGTCGTTCTTGGTCTTGAAGTGGTACAGCACAACGCTTTTGGCCACGCCTATGTGTTCGGCGATCTTTGCCACCGAGGCTTGGGCGTAACCTGCCTCGGCGATGACCTGTGTCGCAGCAGCGACGATCTGCGCCCGCCGTGCCCGTTCAGTGAAAGTCCCCGGTTCTGACCGCATAGTCAGAATTTAGACCGATTGGTCAGTTGCCCGCAAGGTGTGTCCACCACGTCTCGAGAATTCGCGAACACGGGACACCTGGTCGACAAGCACGCGTGTCTGAAGTCAACGCATCGCTTCGGCCCTTGCCATGTGCCCTTCGAAGCCCAGCGACGTGGCCACCGCGCGATAGCGCTCACGGAACCCCAGGAAGGAACCATCGTCACCCCGTGCCTGTGCCAGCAGTGCCCGCAGTCCGAGCAGCCAGACGTCCCGTAGCACAAGGCCGTCGTCGGCGGGCGCGGCCGCCAACCGGTTGATTGCGGCCTCCGCCTCGGTGATGTCGCCAAGATCCAGCAGCGTTTGCACCAGTACACCGGTGGCAGCGACGCCGTGAAGCAGCAGGCGCCCCTCGCGGAACAGATGCTCCACGGCGGTCCGCATCACGGCGACGGGCTCCGCACCGCCGCCGCAACGCGCCTGCTCGCGTGCCAGATACACAGTGATGAGGGGCAGGTCGCACAGGTTGTGCCGGCGGCGTTGAGACGCCACGCTGACTTCGGCCAGCAGCACCTGCCCACGATCGCGTTCCGCAACCGTGGGGCGGTGCACCAACGCGAGGCCGAGCGTGGCCCGGGCGAAGTCCACCGCGACGTCGTCACCGGAACGTTCGGCGATGCGCAGGGCCTCGTCGATCTCCTGCATCGCGGAATCATCCGGTAACAGAACGCCATTCGGTATTCCGGCCGGATAAACGTAGGTGACCACCGTGACGTAGGCGACCGGTTCGGCGCTGCGGGCCATGGCCATCCCGTGCCGCTGGTCGTCACGCCACCCGGGGTGGCCCAGCCAGTAGCGGGCCCACGCACGTGTCGTCAGCGCCAGCGCCAGCGGGGAGCCGAACAGGAAGTCGCCCTTGGATGGATCGCCGTCGGCCAGGTCGATGACCTCCTGCGACCAGCGGAGCACCGTGGACCATTCGGCACACTCGAGTTTGGCGTAGAGCACCGGCACCGAAAGGCCCACTGCCAGAGTCGGGTCACCCACCGACTCGACGAGTTCCCACACCTCAGAGGCCAGCCGGTCGGCCTCGATGACCCGGTCCTGCCACGCGTGATCCATCAACAGCCCTGCCGTGGCGATGGCCAATGATGCCTTGTCCCCGATGGAGGTGCACATCTGGTGCACTTCGTCGAAATGATCGCCTGCGCTGTCGATCTGGACACGGTGGGCGGTGGCGCACAACATGGTCCGGGGACCGATGGCCATCGGGATGCGGTTCGGGTCATCGGCAGGCAGGGCATCGGCGATCTTCGCCGCGCGTTCCCAACTCAGCCGCGCCGCCCCGATGTCGCGGTTGGCAGCCCACATCGCGGCGCGCAGGTGCCAACCGTAGGCGGCGCCCAGATCTCCTGCAGTTTCCAGGTGTTCGGCGATCAGCGCCGCGTTCTCGTCGGTGGAGGTGGGGTCGCGTGCCTGGATTGCGGCTGCGACGCGCCGATGCAGCTCAGCTCGATCCGATTTGAGCTGAGTCGCATAGGCGACCGTGCGCACCAGCGGGTGATGGAACGCGTACTCGGGCTCTCCGGAGAGGCCGACCGGATCGATGAGCTCGCCGACCACCAGGTCGTCGACGCGCGGTTCGACGCCGGCGGCGGTCAGCAGGTCGAGTCCGAAGCGTGCGCCGATGACCGAGGCAGCGCTCAAGGTGCGCTTGGCAGCCGGTTCGAGACGGTCGATGCGGGCGGCGATGGTCGCCTGTACGGTGGCCGGCACACTGACCTCGGCGGCGCCCACCGTCGAGACGTAGGCGCTGCGATTCCCACGCAGCACACCGCGCTCTGCCAGATCCTGCACGATCTCTTCGGCGAAGAACGGGTTACCGGCTGCCCTGTCGGCGATCGTCTGACCGAGCGCGCTCAGCGACGGATCCGTTCCGACGAGTTCGGCGACAAGTGTCGCCGTCTCCGCCGCGCTGAGCGCGGACAGGGCTATCGTCTCGGCCTCGGGCACCTGCGTCAGCGCACCGGTGTACTCGGGGCGGTAGGTGACCAGCACCAGCAACGGTGTCTGCGGGATCACGGAGAAGAACTCGGCCAGCATCGAGTCGCTGACCTCATCGATCCAGTGGGCATCCTCGACAACAAACACGGCCGGGACGTTCCGGGCCAGGGACGCGGCATTCACCAGAGCGGTCAGGCGTCGCCGGCGGGCATCCGGATCGATCCGGGCCACCACAGCATCGGGATCGCCGATGCCCAACAGGTCATCGAGTAGCAGCAGATCCTCGGCGTCCGCATCACCGGCCCAGCGCCGCAGATGAATTCGGGCGTCCGGCGCGTCGAGGCCTTCGACTCCGGTGATCGCTCGAAGCAAGCGCGCCACGGCATGAAACGGAATCTGGCTGGCATGCGACTCGCAGAAGGCGGTGAACACCTCCAGATCGCGCTCTCTGGCCATCGTCGCGACCTCACGCACCAGACGACTCTTGCCGACCCCTGGGTGCCCCACCACCCCGACCACCGCGCCCCGGCCCTCGACCGCGCGAGTCAACGATCTTTCGACGGCCGACATCTCCCGCCGCCGACCGACCAGACTCGACTCGGTACGCCCGAGTGTGAGACGCCGCTCGCCGATCCCCAGCAGACGGTAGGCGCGGACCGGCTCCTCGGCGCCTTTGATGCGTACCCATTCGGGCTCGGCCAGGGCGACGGAGCTGTCGACCAGTCGTGCGGTGGACGCGCTGAGCATGACCCCACCGGGCGGCGCCACCGACTCCATTCGCTGAGCGAGACCGACCTGCTCACCGACAGCGGTGTAACCCAGTGAACGCGAGCCGATCTCGCCCGCGATCACCTCTCCTGAGTTCAACCCGACGCGGAGTTGCAGGTCGATACCGTCTGCGCGTTGCGCTTGTACGGCGAGGGAGCGGACCTCCTTCTGAATCGCGGATGCGGCCCGGCAGGCCCGGACCGCGTGGTCGTCGAGGGCCGCGGGGGCGCCGAACACCGCCATGAGCCCGTCGCCGGTGAAACTGCCGAACGTGCCGCCGAAGTGCTCTATCACCGCCCGGCAGGTGTCGGTCAGTTCGGCCATGATCTCGCGTAAGCGTTCGTCGCCGACGGCTGCGGCGATGTCCATCGAGTGGACCACGTCGACGAACAGGACGGTGACCTGCTTGTACTCAGCGGGTGGAGGTGCCTGCCGGAGCCGCGTCCCGCATTCGCTACAGAACTTGGCCGTCGAATTCAATTGTGCGCCGCAGGAACTGCAGAGCAAACCCGCCTGGGTCAGTCCACCGCTCTCACCGCTGCCTGTTTCCACGTCAGCGTCGTTTCGCCGGTCGAGCTTCAGATGTTCGACTGTGCATCATTTCCTTGCCGATCGTCAGTCAGTTGGCAAGAGGGATCAGGCGTTGATGTTGACCTCCAGATCTCGCGGGTCGAGCCGCCATACCGGACGGGGGCGGGAGGCGTTTGTTGCCTGCAACGCGACGAGCTCATCTTGGAACTGCCGCATCGCGTTCTTGGCGCGGTTGTCGAGCGCAAGGGCGGTGAAGTCGTTCATCAGCGCACGCCTGCGCACGTTGAGGGTGAAGTTGGCATTGAGCAGCCGCTGATACACATCCAGCGGCTCGGGCTGGAAATGTTCGTAGACCCGCGCCGGCTGACGGTGCGTCCACAGCTGGTAGTCCCACATGTAGCTGCCCAAGATCTCGTGCTGTGCGGTCACCAGATACAGCAACTGCGCCAGCAACCGGGCGAGGCTGTCCCAGGTGACCTCGCCGGGAGTCACGCCAACGCCGTTGGGAACCCGTTCATTCAGTTCCTCGAGCCAGAAGAGCAGTTCAGTGTCGTTGTTGACCGACCTCGGGCCGACAGCCGACGTGCGCGGGTAGTAGACCTCCAGGTAGTTGCGCGCATAGCGGTGCATCACGGCGAACAGTTCTTCGAGGTTGTCCTGCGTGGGTGTGTCGAAGCCGGTGCCGCGCACACCTCGGGCGGCACCGTCGACTTCGGGATCGTTGACCTGGTGTCGGTACAAGAGGTGCGTCTCGTCGAACAGGCGGCACATGCCCTCGAAGGTGAAACTGAAGATGGTTTCGAAATCGCCGCAGCGGCTCATCTGCCCGCGGGTCACGATGTCATTGCTGTGCATCGTGGCGAAGATGTGCGGCCACAGCAATCTGAACAGCGGGTGGTTGGGGGACAGGCTGTTACGGGTGGCGAGGGCCAATTGCGCGCCGCCTGCCAGGTGCACCCAGTTGAAGTGGCGCACCAGCGAAACGTGTGTAGAAGCGGCGCACAAGGCGATCTTGCCGGCTTGGTTCCAGTCCGGGTGCGACGGTGTGACCGAGCCGAGCGCGCACTCGATGCGTCGGGCCCGAAGCGAACGCCGAAGCGGGTCGAGGTCGAACGCCACCCGACAGCCGATCTTCAGCAGCCCCGGGTGATGTTTGTAGTCGTTGAGTAGGCGCAGATCCCATTCCCAGGTGCCGTCGTCGGCGCGGGTGGTGTAGCAGGCGAAGGGCCCGCGTACGGCCAACGATCCGAGGTCCGGGCTACCCAGGTACTCGGCCGGCATCTCGGGTGCCCGGAACAGGCGGCGATGTCGCCGAGTCAGAGCCCTGTCCAACGCCACCTGGGGGTCGGCGTCGATGGACGGCAGACCCCGCTGCATCGGGGAGTACCTGGAGTAGAGCCAGACCTGCACCCGATAGAACAAAGTGCTCTTGCGTACTCTCTCCTCGGCCGGGATGTCGGCGCTGGCACACACCATCACGTTGCGCAGTGGGATACCGCGGATGGCCCTGGCCATCGGAGTCGGCTCGATGACGTGGCGTGTCGCAGGCGGCAGTGGGATGTCGCGCGGTTTGGCCGCTTTGAACTTCAGTAGCGCAACCGCGTTCCAGAAGCCGCGCCGCACAAGCCACCTCAGCATGGTGTCCCTCCCGAGAAGTCCCTATACCCGCCGGCGATACCCGTCACCGAGCCAGGGGTCCCGCTCGGTTTCGCGGTCGTAGGCACGCAGCGGGTGCCGCCAGGGTCTCAGAAACGGCTCCTCGTCCCACGGTTCGAAGGCGTTCTTGATGTTGGCCAGGCCGGTGCTGGCGAGCTCCGGGAAATGGCGTAGAAGAACGGTTTTCAAGTCGCTCTGGTCGATCCACCGCAGACCTTCGGCGGTGTAGACCTCCTCGGTGTAGCAGTCGGTGTAGAACCGATCGGCCTGGAGCCTGCGGCTGGCGTTGAGGATGAAGATCTGGAACATGGTCTCGCCGAATCCGAAGCCGGTGGGCCGGTGGCCTTCGGCCAGCGTGCCGATCAGTAGATCGAGCTTGTCGACGCCATCCGGGTGGCCGCCGTACACCGCCCTCAGCTGCGCGCGGATGGTCGGGTCGTCGGTCAGGTCGTCGAAACTCTCGATCGGAGTGAGTCCCAGCTGGTGCCGGAACTCGTTGTAACGCGGTACACCGCGTTCGCGGGCGCGCACGATGTCCACCGTGCCCATGTCGAAGAAGGGACAGCCGGGAATGCTGAGTTCCTGTAAGAAGTGCGGATAATTGTTGAGCTGCAATGCACCTGGGTGCTGAATGCCGAATGAGTAGAACAGGTCGGGCATGGGATACCGCTGGGTGACGGCCACTGATCCACTCTGGCGCGTGTCGGCAAACGGAACCTCCTCGGCGGTACCCGCGTCGCCGCGGCGGCGCAGATGCAGCGTCTCGGGCAGCATCGAATGCAACCGGTAAACCTCGACGAACTCCTCGGTCAGGCCGAAGGCCGACCCGTGTTTGTCGATCGGGTTCCCGACGATGCCGCCTATTTCGGGGTTACGGATATTGACGTTCGACTTGGCTTTTCGCTTCTTCGCGGCCCTGTGCCAGAAGACGGTGGCCACGCCGTACCAGTTCGCGTTCAGGCCGAGATTCAGTGCAGGGTTGGGAAGGATGGCGGGGGTCCACTCGACGGTATGAACCTTGGCCATCACCGCGGCATTGATCAGCCGCGCGACATTGAAGAGGAGGTTGTCGTCCCCCTCCCAGTCCGGGTGCGCTGTGTGCAGCATGTCGCAGATTGTGTTGTGCTCGAGCACGAACAGGGTGTGCAGCATCGAGAGACCCACCCACCAGTTGCGCCGGAATCCGGTGACCTCGACGCCGGTGTGGTCGACCGGGAGGGTGCCATCCTCGTTCACCCGCATCTTGCCGAGTGTGCCGCTGCGTAGGCAGAGCTGGGTCCTCTGGTCGCTGCCATAGATCTGGGATCCGTCCCACCAATGGGTGACTTCGTTGATCGCGCTGGTGGCCGCGGGCTCCTCGTCGCCACGGGTGGGATCTCGCTGAGTCCTGCCGACCGAGAGTGTGTGCTGCCGGTAACGACTGCAGGCGGGATCGTCCTCAGACAACGGCACGTCGATCATCCTGACGTAGGAGATCTCGCCGTGATTGATCCAGTCCCCGTTCATGAATTGAATCCACGCCGCTGACAGCAGGTTCAGGAACGGCACTTCCTTCATCACCGGCCGGCCGTCGGAACCGACCGGGCGGGTGAGCAGTCGGCGGCTGATCTCGCGCGGATTCGGCGTGAGCAGTTCATCGCCCGACTCCGGGCGGATGGCTTCGGGCTTGACGTTACGTAGGAAGCGCGTGCCGGCGGCACCCTCTCTGGGATCGGCGAGGTTGTTCCAGCTTCCGTCGGCGGTCCGGAAATGGGTGACGCCCCGCGGTGGTTGAAGGCCCGGGCGCTGAAATCCGACCAGCCTTCCGGGCGGATAGCTGCTCTCCAAGTTCTCGGAGTTCAGCTGGTTGCGTATGTAGGCCAGCTTCAAGACCGCGGGCACCATGTGGTGGTAATACCAGCTGGTCCACACCTCGTCCCGGTAGCCGCGACGGCCCACGCACTCGGTGGCCCGGTTGACCAAAGACGTTGCCAGGGCGCCCAACAACGTGCCCGCGCGCAGGCGAGCCCTGGTCAGAAAACTCCCCGGGGGCTTCGGCGGGAGTGGTCGGGGCAGCGCGTCATCGGAAACGGGCGGTGGCTCGAGCAGCGATTCGCGGGTGAAGTAGTCCCGCGCGGGCACGTGGACGTGCACGCCTGCGACGGCGTTGGATGTTGCAAGAGCAAGCATTTCACGCCAGGGGCCGTGATCGCCGTTGGTTTGCAGCGCGAGCGTGTACTGGTGCGCGGCCTCGTTGTAGCGGGCGAGCTGGAAGTTCGCCAGGCCGGCCAGCGCATGCAATTCGGCGTTGGACCCCGCTCGCGAGAGTTCGCCGTTCAGCAGCGCCAGCGCGCGCTCATACTGACCGCGATCCAAAGCCTCCAACGCCTCGCCGGAAGACATAGGAACTCCTCGAATGCGGGAATCTGCCACTGGCAACCTAACTCTCGCCGGTGCCGGTGTTCAAAAAATCGGAGAGAAACACGATTGCCGTCAAGGGTGGTGCCGTGAGCCTTACTGTTGTGTAGGGGCGCAGTTTCACTCGGGAGGGGGCCGGCGTGACGTGTCTGGCATGCGGCAATGCCCTGCGCGAGGGCGCCCGCTTCTGCGACAGCTGCGGAGCGGCGGCACCTCAGGCGATGGAGCAAGCTGAATTCAAGCAGGTGACAGTCATGTTCGCCGACGTGGTCGGTTCGATGGCGATCGCCTCCGCGGTCGGCGCAGAACGCCTGCGGGAGATGATGGCGGACGTTTTCCTGTGCGCGGCTACCGTTACCCGACGCTACGGCGGCACGGTCGACAAATTCACCGGCGACGGCATCATGGCACTGTTCGGTGCGCCGGTTGCATTGGAAGACCACGCGGTACGCGCCTGTCTGGCGGCGCTGGAGATCCAGGAACAGATGGCGCAGCTCGCCGATGAGGTGTTGCGCCGCGACAGCGTGGCACTGAGGCTGCGGATCGGTTTGAATTCGGGCCGGGTGATCGCCGGCGAAATAGGTACCGGCCCTCTGGGTTACACCGCGATGGGCCAGCAGGTGGGGTTTGCGCAACGGATGGAATCGGTAGCACCGCCGGGTGGGGTCATGCTCGGTGAGTCCACCGCGCGCTTGGTGGAACACGCCACCGTGATGGCACCCACAGAGTGGGTGTCTGTCAAAGGATTGGCGGATCCGCTGCCAGCGCGTCGGTTACTCGGGGTCGCCGCCGACCGGGAGATCAGGCGGCGGGAACCGACCCTGGTCGGCCGTGCCCGGGAGTTGAAGGATGTCGCCGCCCTCCTCGACCGGGCGATCGATGGTCCGGGCTGCGTGGTCGGAGTGGTCGGACTGCCCGGCATCGGCAAGAGCCGTCTGGCGCGCGAGGCAATGGCACTTGCCGCCGAGCGCAGCGTCACCGTCTTCACCGTCGGTTGCGAATCGCACGCCCGTGAGGTCCCGTTTCACGCGGTCTCGCGCCTCTGGCGCACCGTGTTCAGGCTCGGTGACCGCGACGCGCAGTCCGCCCGCGCACGGGTGCGGGCCAGTCTTCCGGACGCCGACCCAGAAGACCTGCTGCTGCTCGATGACCTGCTCGGCATCGGCGATGCCGCCGCCGCTCCACCGGCCATCACCGCCGACGCCCGTCGCCGTCGGTTGGCGGCCCTGCTGAGCGCCGTCGCCGTCAACCAGAGCAGATCCGTGCTGTGTGTGATCGAAGATGTGCACTGGATCGACGAGACCGGCGAGGCCATGCTCGCCGAGTTCGTCACGGTGGTGCCGCATACCCACGCGGTGGTGCTGATCACCTACCGCCCGGAATACCGTGGCGTGTTGTCGCGGCTTCCGGACAGCAGGCATATCTCGCTGGCACCGCTGAACGCGGCCGAGACCGCGGCCTTGACTGCCGACCTGCTGGGCAACGATACGTCGGTGCGGACGGTGGCGTCGCGTATCGCTCGGCAGGCCGCGGGCAACCCGTTCTTCGTCGAGGAGATGGTGCGGGATCTCGCCGAACGCGGTGTGTTGGAGGGGGATCGCGGTGCCTACCTGTGCCGTGACACCGCAGCCGACATCGGCGTGCCGGACACCCTGCAGGCGACGATCGCCGCCCGCGTCGACCGCCTGAGCAGGTCGGCCAAGAAGGTGTTGTACGCCGCCGCGGTTGTCGGCGCTCAGTTCGAGCCCGGGCTGCTGGACGTCCTTCTCGAGGGCGAGAACCGGTCCGAGGCCATCACCGAATTGCTGCAGGCCGAGCTGGTGGACCGGGTGGCGGAGACCCCGCGCGCCGAGTTCGTGTTCCGCCACCCGTTGGTCCGAGCGGTGGCTTATGAGTCGCAATTGCATTCCGGGCGCATCACGCTGCATCGACGGTTGGCCGCCGCCATCGAAGAACGCCACTCGGGCGACGTCGAGGAGAACGCCGCGTTGATCGCCGAACACCTGGAGGCGGCCGGGGACCTGCACGAGGCGTTCGACTGGCACATGCGCGCCGGCGGGTGGTCGGCCATCCGAGACAGCCGCGCGGCGCGCGCCAGTTGGCAGCGGGCCCGCCAGGTGGCCGATCGACTGCCTGCCGACGCGGCGGGTCGGGCCTCGATGCGGATCGCCGCTCGGACCTTGCTGTGCGGGACCGCCTGGCGGGCCGGCAGCACTGTTGCCGACACCGGCTTCGACGAACTGCGCGAACTGTGCGCATCCGCCGAGGACGACGTGTCGCTGGCAATCGGCATGGCCGGTTACATCATGGCGTTGACGTTCCACGACCGCTTCACCGAGGCGGCGCAGCTGGCCTCGGAACTCAGCGAGCTGCTGGAGGCGATCGGTGATTCAACACTGACCGTCGCCCTTCTGTTCGCGCCGATCTACGCGAAAACCCAAGCCGGCGAGATGATCGAGGCGCTGCGCCTGTCAGACCGCCTTGTCGAACTGGCCGACGGTGATACCGCCAAAGGCAACCTGATCGTCGGTTCACCGCTGTGCACTGTGGTCGCTATGCGCGGCCACATCAAGATGTGCCTGGGAATGAAGAGCTGGCTGGACGACGCCGCCCACTCGATCAAGATGGCGGCTCCGCTGGACCCGACGAGTTACGTGTTCGCATTGCTGTGGAAGTACGTCGCCTCGATACCGCTGGGGGCGCTGCCGCCCGATGCGACCGCGATGAGCGAAACCGCCGAAGCGTTGCGCATCGCTGAATCCTCCACGGACGACTTCCTTCTCGGAATGGGTCGGTTGAGCCGAGGCCTGGCTCTGGTGACAGGCGAAGGCGAGCAACGCGACGCCGGTCTGGACCTGCTCCGGCAAGCCCGCAACGCCGCCGTCGCAGAGCGATTCTCCCTGAGTGCGTTGACGATCGCGGATCCTGAGTTCGCGGTCGAGACGGCCCGCAGCGGCGATCTCGCGGGCTCCATCGGCATGGCGCGCGCAGTGGTCGACGGTTCCTATCGCAGCGGTGACATGATCTGGCGCGGACGGGCTTCCGCGATTCTAGTGGAACTGCTGGTCCTTCGTGGGTCCGCCTCGGATCAGCACGAAGCCCAGGTGGTGCTCGACCGGCTGGCGGCGGTGCCCACCGATCCCGGTTTCGTGCTCAATGAGATTCCGCTTCTGCGTTCGCGGGCAATGCTCGCGAGCGTGCGCGGCGACGAGGACAGGTGCCGCGAGTTCGTCGCGCAGTACCGTTCGGCGGCGGCCGCGGCGGGTTTCGACGCGCTCGTGGCGTCCGCCACCGTCCTTGCGCCCGCCACGGTGTCCTTGCGACCGGCCCGTCGGTCCGGGACCACCCTCACCGACACTTGAGGAAGGGTTGACATGCCGATGCTGGGTGAGCGCGCCGTGGTTCTCGGCGCGAGTATGGGCGGACTGGTCGCCGCCAGAGTGCTGGCCGATTTCTTCGAGACCGTCACCGTGGTCGAGCGAGATGCCCTGCCCGACAACGCTGGTGTGCGGCGAGGGGTGCCACAGGCACGGCACCTGCACGTTCTCTTGCTGCGCGGCGCGCAGATCCTCGACGAGCTCTTCCCCGGGTTCCTCGATGACCTGGTGGCGCAGGGTGTGCCGGTGTGGAACGACGGGGATCTGTCCAAGATGCACCTGTCGTTCGGGGGTCATGAGGTGATCCGGTCCGGCACGCTGCCCACCGGTCCCAGCGAGTTGGCCGTCTACTCACCGAGTAGGACACTGCTGGAATGGCAAGTCCGGCAAAGGCTCCGCGCGATCGCCAATGTGACGATCCTGGAGTGCCACGACGCGGCTGAGGTGACCTCGACCGCGGATCGCAGCCGCATCACCGGAGTGCGGGTGGTTCACCGCGACGGTGGCGCCGAACGGTTGTTGACCGCCGATGTGGTGATGGATGCGACGGGCCGCGGTGCACGGACGCCGGCGCTGCTGCAAAGTCTCGGTTACGGCCGGCCGGTCGAAGAGAACATCGTCATGCACACCACCTACGTCAGCCAACTGTTGCGGATCCCCAAAGGCGCACTGATGGAGAAGGTGGTCGACATCGGCCCGGCGCCCGGCCGGCCGACCGGGATGTTCCTCACCGGCTACGAGAACGACACCTGGATGTTCACGGTGTTCGGGATGGCGGGCCACGAGCCGCCGCGCAGCTTGGCCGGCATGCTCTCCTTCGCGGAGGGGTACTGCCCCGCGCACCTGCGCGCGGCGGTGCGGGCCGGTGAGCCTGTCGGTGCACCGTCACAGCACCGTATGCCCTCAAGCCAGTGGCGCCGCTTCGACAAGATGGCGCGGTTTCCCGCCGGGCTACTGGTGTGCGGTGACGCCATTTGCAGTTTCAACCCGGTCTACGGGCAGGGGATGACGGTGGCGGCTTTGCAGGCGATCGCGTTGCGAGACTGCCTGAGTCGTGGTGTCGACGACCTGCCCAGGCGGTACTTCCGTGCCTCGGCGAAGCCAGTCGGCGTGGCCTGGCGGATGGCCGCGGTCTCTGATCTGGCGTTCCCGGAAGTGCAGGGGCGGCGGACGGGATCGATGCGCCTGATCGTCCGGCTGGTCGACTGGGTGCTGGCTGCGTGTGAGTCCGATCCTGTGGTGGCCGCCGTCTTCTTCAAGGTCAACAGCCTGATGGTCCATCCTGTGCGCCTGCTGTATCCCACCATCGTCAGTCGCGTGGTGCTGCGGAACATGTTGCGCCGACGGTGATTGGATGTGGCAGCCCCGGGCCGCCGGGACCGGGGCTGCCACAGTCATCTACTCGGCGCCGCCGGTGGACGAGTCGCCGTCGGAGGCCGACTCGCCCTTGTCGCCGGCCGCGGGCCCACCGGAGTCCTTGGTGTCCTCGGCTTTCTCGGAGCTGTCCTCGGCGCCCGATTTCGTGCCGCCGTTCTTGACGGTGCGGTCGGCACGGGTACGAATGCCGCTGTAGGACTTGCCCTTGTCCGGCGACGGACTGGCTTCGGTGTCCTCGGCGGTGCCGTCGGTTTCGGTGTCGGTCGAGGCCTCGCCGCCAGCGGTGACGCCGCCGGTGGGCTCGTCATCGCCGGAGGTGTCCGACAGCGGGGTGGCGGTGTCCGTGTCGTCCTTCACCGGTGCGGTGTCAGCGGTGCCGAGCTCCGCGGTCGCCGATTCCTTCGTCAGATCCAGGCTCACCAGGGTCGCGTTGTCGCTGGGCGTCGACGTGATGGCTGAGGTCTCGGCGTCACGCAGCGTCTCCTGCGGCGTGCGCAGCGGCGGGGCGAGGGGATTGCCCGTGCCGTCCCAGCCGAGGGCCTTGGCGATCTGCTGGGTCAACCCGATCAACGAACCGATGGCGCCCGGACCGACACCGGTCGGTCCGCTGCCGTCACCGAGGTCGATGGTGAGGGCGTTGAAGATCGAACCACCCGGGCTCAGCAGGCCGCCGAAGACGAGCTGGGCCTTGAAGTTCAAGCCGGGGATGGGCGATTCCAATCCCACCGCATTCAGCAGGGGAGTGATGTCGATCGACTGCCCGCCGTTGAGGAACGCGTCGGCCATCGCCGCAGGCGTGTTGAGCAACGTGTTGAGCGCGGCCTCCAGATCGGGAGCCTCGCCGGTGAGGTTCTCGAACACCGCGTTGAGGCTGCCGCCCAGGGCCAGTGCCGGGTTGATCACCGGGCCCACCAAGCCGAGCAGCACCCCGCTGAGGTACGTCGTGCTGAACTGCACCAGCGGTGCCAAGTCGGCGGGTACCACCGGATCGATGATCGGAGGCAACCCGTTGAGGAGCAGGTCGTAGATGGTCGCGTGCAGCTCATCCATCGTGGTGAGATCCACCGCGAACGGCGCCTTGATCGCGGCCTCCGCGTTGGCCGCGATCTCTTCGACGATCGCGGGGAAGTCCGGGAGCTGGCGCAGGTAGCCGATCTGATTGGCGATGACCTGCTGCAACACCGGAGCCGGCGCCTGCAGCCACTTGTCGACGAGGTTGGCGAAGTTGACTTCGGAGGTGTTGAAGACGTTCAGCCACGGCGTGATCGGGTCGACCGCGGCACTGAGCGCGACGGCGGGGCTGGGAACCATGACGTCGGGCACCGGCGGGCTGACCGGGCTGACTGCGATGGCACTGGCGCCGACCAGCGCCACTCCTGCTGCGAGGTAGGAACGGGCAGCAACTTGCATGGGCTTTCCTTTACATGAACGTAACCACGACAGTCGCAGAACCTACCCGAGAGTAAGTTTTGTTGTATTCAATTTCGCAAAATCCGATAGGAAAGCTAAGTGCGGTTCGCCTCGGCGGCTATCCAGCTCCTATGAGTGTTGAAAGACGTTGACTGGTAGGCGGGCTCGCCGCACAGACGGCGGCAGGGCCGGTTTGCCTCACTTGACTGCTCGCGATACCACCACTTGATTCGATTCGGATCTGAACCGTCGTCGCCCCGCTGACCATCCCGAGGGCTGGGCGATGTGCTTGCGAAGGGACATACCCGCGCGCCAGCCAGCTAACAGCCACTGGCGCACTCCGGGGTCGCGGCCGCGGACAAAGCCGCGAAGTTGCGAACGTAGGGGCGGGAGGTCTGCGCATACTCAGCTATGGCAAGAGAACCGTGGGCCGACACGCAGTCCAACGACAACAACGGTGCGGCCACACCGGACGTCGAGGTGATCCTGGCGGCGGTGCCGGTGGGCAAGCTCCTGGTTGTCGAGCACGTCTCGGGAAGGTTGGCTGCCCGCGATGGCGAGGTGGTCCAGTTCCTGCAGGCCGCTGCGCAGGGTGAGAACTCGGTTGTTTTCCTCCCGGTGCAATTCGTCTCGGGCGTCAGTCAATTCAGTCCGGCCCAGGGCGTCGGTCGTTGGCATCAATTCGGCTCACCGGCAAGGCTTTACGTGCGCGGCGGAAACAGTCTTGTGGTCACCGGCGGAGCAAATGCCACTTTCTCGCTGTTCGCTTCGGCGATCGGGTACCTGGTGGATGAGTGAGCTGTCTCAGCCACG
The DNA here is from genome assembly GCF_057656995.1 of Mycobacterium sp. Soil_C_30. NCBI lineage: Bacteria > Bacillati > Actinomycetota > Actinomycetes > Mycobacteriales > Mycobacteriaceae > Mycobacterium > Mycobacterium sp. Soil_C_30. Next base: position 69,256 of record NZ_JBDGJH010000008.1, read on the forward strand.
TTCGGCGCGAACTCGCGCCGCGCGGCGGATCGCGGTGAGGAATGGCGCGTCCTGGGCCTGCACCGTCGGTGCGAGTTGCTCGTAGGGGCGGATGGATTCGTGGTCGGGTCGGCTCCGGGACATCCACGCCGACCAGGCATCGTGCACATCGGAGGCCTGGGTGTGTTGGCCTTTGGCGCGCATGAGTACGGCGTACAGGACAAACAGGTCATCGCAGTCCTCCGGTAACCCGGTGCCTGCGGGTACGCAACTCCGAATCAGTTCGGCGTCGGCGTCGAGATAGCTCATATCGGCAGTCTGCCGAGCAGCAGGACGACGTACAGCAGTCCGAAAACCACCGGTACCACACGCTCGACACCGCCCAGTTCCCGAAAGACCTTGCCGAGCCGGAAGCGTCGATCGACCACCTGGTCGTCGGGCATCAGCTCTGCCCACTCATCGGTATACGGCTTGATCGGCAGGTGCTCTGCCTCGATCCGGTTGATCACCGCGAACTTGGCGGAGTTCAGCCTGCGGTACACACGAAGGAGGAACCACCAGCACGTGGACACGGCGACGCCCGCGATACACACCGCACCGAACCGCAATGCGGAGTCCGGCTCTGACGTGGACAATCCCACCACCGCGATCAACGTGGTGTTCACAGTCAGGAAGAAGCCGTTGGCGGTTGCCCGCCGCGACGAAACTCGATCCGCCATCTCGACGGCCAATTTGTAGATGTCCAGTATTCGGGGGTCGCTCTGAGGTTGTCGGGGCTCACTCATTGTTCGCCTTTCGAAAATGCCCGAGTTCTGGCCCGCGCTCCGGCATTAGTGGAAAGATGAATACATCACCCGTGGAACCGTCAAAGTGGCGCGCGCTCAGGGAGGCCGGTGTGACCACGGTTCACCTCCATTGTGGTATTCCGTCGGGAGATGTACTTCCCTGCACAAGTAGGCGGAGAAGGTATTCGCTGTGCACCGTCTGCATTCGTAGGTATCGTCGCAATGATCATGCTCGATTGGGGGCGATCACATGGGCGGGATGCGCAAAGTGTCGATCGCGGTCTTGTCTGCATCGACCATGCTTTTCTGCAGTTGTGCCACCGACGACACCCGCAGCTCCTCGCTCGCTGATTACGTTCAGCGGGAATGCGCGATCACTGTCGATTTCAACAACCGGTTTGGCCATCTCACGCGAGAATTTGCCGACAAGTTCGGTGATCAGGCCGCCCTCGCGGCCACAGTCCGCGATATCGCGAGCCTGTATGAGGAGGTGATCGCGAAGGCGAAGGAACTCGGCGACCCGCCCAACGGTGAGGGTGTGGGTGACGACGAGCACGTGGAGCAGGCTGCGCGATCGCTGGTCGAAGAACTCCACGCTGTCGCCACTGACATCGAAACCGCCAGTACCGAAGACGGCGTTCGGGCCGCGATCAACCGAATGAACGATGCGATAGTGGAGTCGTCGAATATTGCGGCCGAATGGAGAAACGCGCACCCCACTCCCGAACTCGACAGCTTGAAGAAGACGTATCCCGGGTGCAGTGACGAACCGGCCTGAAACAGAACAATCACCGTTCGAGTAGCGCTCTACTCGCTCACAACTGTCCCGTCACCGTGAAGATCATCAGTGTCGCGGGGATCGAGAGGAGTGAGGTCGAATGCACCTTCGCAAGAATGCTGCCACCCGACAATCCCTGGTCCATTCCCACTCGCGGGCGATAGCCGGTGACGATGCCGGTGAAACCGACATTCCCACGGATTCCACCGAGGGCAGCATGCGCGACTCATCTGACGGAATGCAGTTCGACGTTTTCATAAGCTACTCCCGTCACGACGCCGCGGTGGCGGACAAGATCGAGCGAGACCTCGAGAAGTACCCATTGCCACGGGAAGTGCGTAAACGGCTCGGGCGAAGACACCTCAACGTATTTCGCGACCTCAGCGATATGACGGGCAACCGTCTGGGCCCGGCACTCGAACTGCATCTGTTGAACTCCAGAACGCTTGTGGTGTTGTGTTCGCCTGCCGCACGCCGCTCCGGATACGTCAGCTTGGAGATCAACCGATTCGCCGAGCTGCGCGACGCCGAACGTATTGTGCCCGCATTGATCGGCGGGGGCCCGAACAATGACCCGAACGTCGATCCAGCGGACTGGGCGTTTCCCGATGCCCTGCAGGTCGCTCTGGGCGACGGCCCTCTTGCGGCGGACCTGACACGGGCGTGGAACAGTAAAGGCAGACGCGCCAAGGTGACCCGTGGCTCGCCCTGGGTGCAACTGGTCGCCGGCATCGTCGGGTCAACCACCGACGACCTGACGCAGCGCATCGCGAAATCAGAACGACGCCGCCACCAAGTGATCGCTGCGATTTTCATGGTGGTGCTGGCCGTCAGTGGGCTGGCCGTGTTCCAGATGCACCGCGCTGACCAACAAGCGCTTCAGGCGGCGGCCACCCGGCTGGCGGAGCACTCGCGAACCGAATTGACCGCCAGCCGTGCGCCTGACACCGTGCGTGCCATCCAAGAAGCCCTTGCCTCACAGAGTCTTTCGCCCTCCGCCGACCCGGGCGTCCTGCTGCGTACTCTCGAACTCACCTCGGACGTCAACAAGGTCATCATCACCGGGAAGCCGATGCTGTCCGGATTTGATGTGGTCCCGGAAGCCATCACGACGCGCGAGCTGAACCCGGTTTTTGATGTGGCCTTCAGCCCGGACGGCCGGCAGATCGCGACCGCTGGATCCCAAGTGCGGATGTGGGACAGTGAGACTGGCAAGCGTCAGAATCTGTTCGACACGAACCTGCTGCTCGACATGAGTATCGCGTTCCGACCGGACGGTCGCCGCCTCGTCACCGGTGGGGCTCAGTTGCGAATCTGGGATGACGCCGGCACGGCCATCGGAGAACCGCTCCGAGGCCACCGAGGTTTTGTCACGAGCGTTGGCTTCAGCCCGGACGGACAGCGCATCGTATCCGGCGGCTCGGATTCGACCGTGCGGCTATGGGACGCCAACTCCGGGGCGGAGATCGGCGCCCCGATGACCGGCCATTCGAGCACGGTCAACTCCGTGGCATTCAGCCCCGACGGGCAGCGAATCGTTTCCGGGGGCGAGGACGGGACCATCCTGACTTGGGACACCGGCACTCAGTCGCGGTACGGACAGCCGGTCGACGTCGGGGCCGACGTCAACGCGGTCCTGTTCCTGCCCGACAACCGACGCGTGGTCAGCGGCGACAACGCCGGCCAGGTCCGGATCTCTGACTCGTCCACCGGTGCACCTGCCGGCATCATCGCCTCTGATCGGTCGGCGGTGACAGCCATCGCGCTGAGCGCGGACGGCCGCCGGATCGCGTTCAGCGGGGTCGACCCGGCGATCAGGTTGGCCGACGTCGAGCAGGGCCGGCCAATGGGCGCCGCGGTAGGGCACACAGGACCGGTCACCAGCCTGGCATTCAGCCTCGACGGCAATCGCATTGTCTCGAGCAGCCACGACGGCACGGTTCGAGTATGGAATGCGGACAACCATCGATCCGGTGGTCGCCAGGTGGTGGGGTCCCCATCGGTTGATGGAGCAGTCCCGTTCGCGAAAAGCATTGCGATATCTCCTGATAGCCGCCGGATGGTAGGAGGCTACGGGGATGGGGCGCTACGGATCTTCGAGACGGAGACCGGCCGGCCGGTGGGAAGCCCGTTGCGGGGCCACCGAGGTGGTGTCGACTTCGCGGTGTACAGCCCGGATGGCCGTCGTATCGCGTCGGCAGGCTCGGACCTCACGGTTCGAATCTGGGATGTCGATTCGGGCCGGCAAATTGGGACGGCGCTTCCCGAGCACTCCGGCACCATCGTGCAACTCCTGTTCAGTTCGGATGGCCGCCGAGTTCTTTCGACGAGCGAGGACAAGACGATTCGCGTATGGGACACCGATACCGGTCGCCCGGTCGGCGAGCCCATGCGCGGGTACGAGGTGTACTTCGGCAACGTGGCGTTCAGTCCTGACGGGCATACGGTCGCCGCCGGCGGAGCCGACAACACCCTGCGGTTCTGGGACGCGAGTACCGGCTTGCCGATCGGCGCGCCGCTGACAGGTCACCGGGACGTCGTCAACAACGTCGGATTCACGCCGGACGGACGGCGCGTCATCTCCTCGAGTTTCGACTCTCTGCGACTGTGGGACGCTCAGACCCGACAACTCATCGGGGATCCGCAGTCGGGCCTGAACTTGTTCGGGAGTCTGGTGGTCAGCCCAAAGGAAGACCTCTTCGTAACCGGAGGAGCGAAGAGCATACGACGGTGGAGCGCTGAAACCGGCGATCCCATCGGTGACCCGATCACCGCGCACGACGATGCGGTGGGCGATATCGCCATCACAGCTGATGGCCGGTTCATCGCGTCGGGAAGCATGGATCACACCTTGCGGTTCTCGGATCTGGTGCAGGGCCGACCGGTCGGCGATCCCTTGGACGCCGGAACAGACAGTGTGGCCGGCGTGGTGTTCAGCGGTGACGACCGCCGAGTTCTCACATTGAACATCGCGCCCGACGAAACCGTCAGCGCCTGGATCTGGCCCGGTCCGGCCGCGTGGCATGACGACCTGTGCAACAAACTGACTCACAACATGAGTCGTCGCCAGTGGTCGGAGTGGGTGTCCCCGGACATCGATTACCGACCGCTCTGCGAAGGGCTGGAGGAACTTCCCGATGAGGGAGTTCCATGACCAGCATCTGCCGCGATGCAGCGCACTGATCCAAACCTCGCGTCCCTACGGCGCGTCAGGAGGAGATCCGACGCCGATCGCGGGATGATGCGCATGTGGTTGATGTTGCAAATGTGACTAACGTGGCGCAGGATGCGCTGACCGCCGCGGCGCCGACGGCGAACGACCAGCCGGTGGAGCCCGCACCGTCGCAGCAAAAGGTCTGGGTGATGCCCAAGACCCCGGTCACCCGCAAACACGCCGACAAGATGGGGCGCATTGCCGTCGACGCCGCGTCGAGCATCGCCAGAGCCGTCGCCGTCGTCGCGCGATTCGCTGGGCGCAACGTCACCCGATTGTGGCGTGCGCTCGAAGCGGTACCACCGGCATTGCTGCTGTTCCTCGTCGCCGGCCTGCTCCTGCTCCTGGGACTGGTCGGTGCGATAGCGCTGCAGAACACCCTGGGCCTGATCTGCACGGTGGTGGTTATCCCGGTGAGCGCCCTCGTCCTCGGTGCCATGGGGCAACGCTGGTACAGCGGACTCGGCGCTCCGCAGGCGTCACGCGAAACCGCACCGGCCACCTCGGAGCTGCACCGTTCCGTCCAGTACATCGACAAGAAGCTCGCCACGGCCCTGACGACGTTCGGCACCGAGCGTCACCAGCAGGCCGTGATCGCCCTCTTCCAGGCCAAGACTGCCGTCGAACTCACGCTCGGCACCGAGCAGGACGGCGCGGAACTCGTCGGCGTATCCCTGCCCGAGGACTCGCGGCCGCGGATCCGCGTCGGATCGACCTCGAAAACGATGCTGCGAGAGAGCAACTCACTGGCGGCTTCGTGAGCGGACTCACCGGACAGATCGCCCTCGTCGAGGACGACTACACACTCGTGATCAACCGTGGCGCCGAGGCCGGTGTGACGCCGGGCATGGTGTTCGCGGTGTACGCAGACGACGGCCAGGTGATCACCGACCCGGAATCCGGCAGGGAGCTGGGCCGGCTCACCCGTGAGCAGCTGCAGGTTCGGGTGTTCGACGTGCATCCGTTGTTCGCCCGCGCCCACACCTTCGTCAGGACCGACGATTTCCATGGCCTGCTCGGGTTGCCGTTCGTCGAGGACCAGCACGTCGTCACCGTGAACATCGGCGACACCGTTGCGCTGGTGGACGGCGAAGCGAACATGTCGGCCGTCGAGTCGACCGGAACCTCATAGCGCGTCATCGGCCGATCTGGTGTGGGCGGGGCGCAGCCGGGCGATGATGCCGTCGAGGTCGAGACGGAACATGTCGGGCCGGAAGATGTGCCCGCCGGGAACCTCATGTGATTCGGAGGGGATGCCGGCCGCGCTGAGGCGTTCGCGGAACTCCCGCTGACCGGCGAGCACCTGGGTTTCGTTCACGCTGTCGAACCAGTTCAGGGGGTCCGGACTGGTGCCGGCGACAAGGAAGATCCGCTTGTTCCGATAGCTCTCGATGCGCTCGATGGGATTGTCGGCGCTGACCCGGGCCTGGTCCCAGAGCGGCGCCCCGTAGACGGTGCCTCCGGCCAGATCCAGCACCGCCGAGGTGATGTTCGCCCAGTGCACCACCAAACCGAAATCACGCCGCAGGCTGGCCGGACCGGAGTGCGCACTCACCGACGCGAAGTGGCCGTAGTACTTGGCCGCGTACTTCAGCGCCCCGAAGCCACCCATCGAGAACCCGGACACCGCCCGCCCGTTGTACTCCGGATACACCCGGAAGTTGGCCTCGATCCACGGAAGCAGCTGACCGATGTGGAAGGTCTCCCAGTTTCGCGGCCCGACGAAGGAGGCGACCGGGTTGCAGTGCCAGCCCGCCCGCCCGCCGTCGGGCATCACGACGATGATCGGCTTTCCGGCGGTGAGGTCGCGGATACCCCAGAAGTCGAACTGCCGGAAGTCGGCGTCACCGCCGTGGAACAGGTACAGGACGGGATAGGACCGGCCACTGGTGCGGTAGTCACCGGGGAGCAGGACGTTGATGCCGGGGTTCCACCCGATGGCCGACGTCTGGAACCTGTAGTACCACAGCCGGGGGTCGTTCTCGTTGCGGTCGACGATCCGTAAGCCGAACCCGTCGGTGCGGCCGACGAAGATCACCAGCACCCGCCCGACGTTGAGTGGGCCGGTAGGGGAGATGCCGTTGACCGTAGCGATCAGAGACGAGAACGAAGCGTCACCGTAGAAGCGGGTCGCCAGCGACGACAAGGTGTCGCCGGCGGCCACTGTGTATTTGGTGAGATCGGGGATGATGAGCCGTTGCCCGGGGGACAGGGCGCTGGATTCGGAGATGCCGCTGCTGCCGGCGATCAACCGGTCCAACTCTGCGTCACCGTAGAAGCGGGATGCCAGCGACGACAGGGTGTCTCCGGCGGAGACCGTGTACCGGGTGAAGTCCGGCATGACCAGCCGTTGTCCCACGTTGACCACGTTGGGGTTGGTGATGCCGCTGGCGGTGGCGATCAACCGGTACAGTTCGGCGTCACCGTAGAAGCGCAAGGCCAATGCCGACAGCGTTTCCCCGGCGACGACGATGTGTGTTCTGACCATTGGTGCGCTCCTCCCGTTGCTGGTGGCGGCGGCTCCTTCCGGCGTCGACACGCCGCGTCACTGTGATGGATACCGGACCAGCCGCACGCCTGGATCGGTTTGGACAAACGAATGCAACCGTGACAATTGGCGCAGGAATGTGCTTGGCGCCGTTCGCTTCCCGATGCAAGAACCATCCGCCGGCCCGTCGGCAACGAATGCATTCAAGAGTCGACCGTTTAAACCCGCGGAATGGGGTTATGCCACGGCGGCGCGTCTGGGACAGTGGAAGGGATAGGAGACATCTTGGGACCGGAGAATGGTGTGACCACGGGTGCGGCTGATCGCATGGCACCCGAGGAGATCGCCCTGCGCCCGCGCAACGTCCACTTCCAGCTGGACGAAGCCCCACTGCACTGGATCCCCGGCGATCCCTACGGGTCGCATGCGGTGACGGCCCTCAACCTCTTCCTGCCCGCCGCCGAGCGATGGTTCAGCAAGCTGCTCTCCGACGCCTTGGAGTACGTGCGCGCTGACCACCTGCGCGAGGAGATTGTCGGCTTCATCGGCCAAGAGGCCGTGCACGCCAAGACCCACGACCGGGTTCTGGTGGACTATCTGCTGCGGCACGGTATCGATCCGGCCCGTTTCCTGGCGCAACTGGAGTGGGTCGCCGGGCAGTACGACCAGCAGATGGCGAAGATCCCGCCCAAGCACCGGCGCCGGGCGCTGGCGTCGGGAACCCATGCACTGTGCGCCGCCGAGCACTTCACCGGAGTCCTCGGGCACTGGGCGCTGAACAACTCCTGGGACGACATGGGTGTGGACCCCACGCTGGCCGACCTGTACCGCTGGCACGGTGCCGAAGAAGTCGAACACCGGCATGTGTCCTACAACGTCGCCAAGTACTTCAACATGGACTACCTGGCCCAGGCCCTCTCCGGGGTGATCGTCAGCTTCGCTTTGGTGGGAATCGTGTTGCGCGGCACCAAGTTCCTGGTGCATGCCGATCCCGCACTACCCAATCTCGGTTATCCGCGGTTGTTGTGGAAGTTGCGTGCCTCCGGCGCGCGCGGAGCCATCCCCACCGGCGGGATGATCGTGCGTGCCGCGGGCCGGCTGTTCAAACGTGACTACAGCCCGGTCGACGAGGGCAGCACCGCTCAGGCGGTTGCCTACCTGGCGACGTCTCCGGCTGCCCGCGCCATCCATGGCTGACGGCCGGGGTCGGCTGGCGCGTCTGCTCAGGCCCTACGTGGGTGAACCGCCGCCCGGTCTGTACCGACCGGGTCGGCCGGACCTGCTGATCCGGGTGGCGGGCATGGCGGTGCCGCACTTCGTGTCGGTGGTGACGCGACTCGGCGGCGATCAGGAGCTGCCCGAGCTTCCGGTGGCTGTCAACCGCAGGGCGGTGCGGGTGGCGGACCGACGCCAGGTGGCCCGCGACCAGGACGTCATCCAACTGACGCTGGCATCGGCGGACGGGACCGCGCTGCGGGCATGGCACGCCGGGGCCCACATCGACCTGCATCTGCCGTCGGGACGGACCCGACAGTACTCGTTGTGCGGTGACCCCGCGAAAGCCGACGAGTACCGGATCGCGGTGCGGTGGATCGGGCGCGACGGTGGCTCCGCCGAGGCGCACACGTTGACCGTGGGGCAGGTCGTCGAGATCAGCGATCCCCGCAATGCGTTCATGATGCCGCTGCCCGGATCGGCGTCGCGCGCCGAGAAGCTGCGGTTCATCGCCGGCGGCATCGGGATCACGCCGATCCTGCCGATGGTGCGCCTCGCCGACCGCCAGGGCGTGCCGTGGTCGCTGTGCTACACCGGCCGCAGCCGGGACAGTCTGCCGTTCCTGGACGAGCTGCTCGCATTCGGTGACAAGGTGCGGGTGCGCACCGATGACGAGTTGGGCCTGCCCACCGCCGAGGAACTGCTGGACGGGGTCGACGGTGCCACCGCGGTCTACGTGTGCGGGCCGCCGGCGATGACCGAGAAGGTGCGCCAGGCAATCCCGGTCGATTCGGGCACCGAGGTGCACGTCGAGCGGTTCTCGCCGCTGCCGGTGGTGGACGGGAAGCCGTTCCACCTGCGGTTGCGCAACGGCGAGGTGGTTCCAGTGGCCGGAGACCAGAGTGCGCTGGCTGCGCTGCGCGCGGCACGACCGAATATCAGCTATTCGTGCCAGCAGGGTTTCTGCGGCACCTGTGTTCAACGGGTGGTGGCCGGCGAGGTGGATCACCGCGACCACACACTGACCGACGAGCAGCGCCGCGCCGGTCAGATTCTGGTCTGCGTGTCCCGGGCGGCACCCGGGGAGCAGCACTTGGTTCTGGATGTCTGATCGTCACGCCGGTGAAAGTCCCTGTCGGGACGACGATCTCACTCATCGGGTTTAGACCGCGCCGTGCAGGCTATCGCTGCACAGGTCAGGCCGCCCGACGTGAGGAGAGAAGATGACCACCGACGACGCCAGCGGCATCACCGCCAATGACCTGGGTGGTGCCGACGACATGCTGAGTCCCATGGAGGCCACCGACTCCGACGAGTTGCGCAACGCCGACGGCGATGACGTGGTGGACCCGCCCGAAGGCTGGAGCGGTGTCACCAAGTTCGGCATCTCCGCGGACGAACAACGACAGGGCGAGTCCCTGGACCAACGGCTGTCCGAAGAGGTCCCCGATGTGACACCGGACGACATTGTTCTGGCCGACGCCGACGGCACGCCAGGAAGCCCGGACGGGGTGATCGGTGCCGACGCCGCGCTGGACGACCCGGGAACCCACCGAGGACAGATCGACGGCTCACCCGAGGACGGCGATTCACTGTTCCAGGTAGTCGAGTAGAGACGGAGCAACGATGAGCGACTCGCACGGATTACCACTGCCCGACTACGACCAGATGTCGCTGGGCGACATCCGCCACCGCATCCGCTCGCTCGACGAGGACGGGTTGAACCAGATCCTCACGCACGAAGCGGGCCACGCGGCCAGAGTGCCGGTGTTCGAGATCGTGGAAGCGCGCCTACGCGAAATCCAGGCCGGGGCGCAGCCTTCCGGCGGAGACCCGACACGGGCGCCGGACATCAGCGGGACGGCCGGCGGGTCGCCCGTACAGGAGGCCACCGCGGCTCCCGCGAACACACCGCTTCGGCACGGGGTGGCCAACCAGACTCCGAAACGCGGCCGCACCTGACCGTCCCTCAGCGGACGCACAGGCTCGGGTAGGTTAGCTGGCGTGACCAACAGAGTCGGGGAATCAGTCCGGTTGTTCGGTGCCACTGCGGTATTGGCGGGGTTCATGGTGGCCTCGGCCGCCGTTGCCAGCGCCGAGCCGGTGGACAGTCCACTCGATGTCGGCAGTTATCCGACCACACCGAGTGCCCCGCTCGGCCTCGCCGGCACGCAGCAGGCGGGCGCGCGGGTCGAAGCGCAGCGCCTGGCGGCCTTCGTCGTCGGCCCGTGGGAAGTGGATCCGACGCTCACCGAAGCCTTCACCAACAGTGCTGGTGTCATCGACGGCGCCGAGTCGCTGTTCGCGGAGCTACCCGCGGAGCTGGCCGAAGTCGGCGCGCGACACAACGTGATCGACGGGTTCGCCAGCGGGCGCCGGGGGCCCGGCAAGGAACTGCGCATAACAGTTCTCCGCTTCGCCGACCCCCAGATCGCCGGCGCTGCCGCGGCGGAGTTCGCGACGGTGGCGGCCGACATTGCGCAGCCGGATGGTCCGGTGATCCCCGCGGTGGTGCCGGGGCACCCCGAAACCCCCGCTGTGAGTTATCCATTCGTCGACGAAGCCGGCCGACACAGCACTCTGGTGCGGTCGTTCACCGCTCACGGCCCGTACGTGATCGTGCAACGGGCGGGTGCCGCCGACGGTGTCGAGGATGCCGCCGCACTGGCCGCTGCGGCGCTGGACCGGCAGGCCCCCCTGATCGACCAGTTCGTGCCGACACCGCCGGCCCTGCTGCCGACCCAGCCGCTTGACGCCACCGGCCTGCTGGCAAAGGCGTTGCCGATCCCGCCCGCCGAGATCACTCCCGAGATGCCGGGTGTGTACGACGCGCGCGCCACCCTCCATTTCGAGGACGACCCGACCGTCGCGGCTGGGCTGTTGGCCGACGCGGGGGTGACGAACTGGGTGAACGGATGGGTGTCGTTCTACGAGGCTCGCGACGGGCAGGCCGCACAACGGATCAGCGACAACCGGGTGGACGCGTTCGCGGAGTACGGAACTCCCGCCGAACCGGTGGCCGGCGTTCCGGGCAGCCGGTGCCTGACACTGGACGTACCGGGATTGCCCGAAATGCGCAGTTTCTGTTCGGCGGTGACCGATCGGTACGCGCTCGACACCTACGGGGACTCGTTGTCGGACACGCAGCAGCAGATCGCCGCGCAATACGCCATTCTGACCGGCCGCTGAAATCAGGCCATACCCATAGCGGACCCTTGGTGCTTCCTTACCTATCGGCAGCACTGTGGAGTCATGTCCGATCTGATCCAGCGCCGTAGCCGCACGGCTACGACGACAAGAGCGCCGCACCGCAAGGCGACCGCACTGCGCTGCGCGCTGGCCGGGGCGTTCGTCGCTCTTCTGCTGGGCATCGCCCTGGCCGGCGAGCAGGGCTCGACACAGATGGTGCCGGCAACACTGGGATTCGCCACGGCCATCACGATCATCGCGGCAGCCTTCATCGGCTGGGAACGTCAGGTCGACGCCGCCGAGTCGGCCGGCCTGGTGAAGCATTACGACCAACACCCCGCCCAAGACTGAGGCCATCACCGGGCTGGTTCGGCCGCGCCACGACGCGGGCGGCGTCACAATGACCGGGTGCTCACCGTTCCGGCCGCCGGTTGGCGAGGGGGTTCACTCCGCCGCGGAGTGACGATCGGCCTCTGCGTCGGCTTCTTCTTCGGCGCACTGGCCTGGCTGGACTCCGGGATGCTGCTCGCGGGCGTCCTCGTCGTCGTCATCCTGGGCGTCGGCTCGGGAACCTGGATGTCACGCCGAATGGTCAAGTACTGGCCCGACTCTCGCGATCTCGACGGGGCCCAGCGAGTGGCCGTGGTGGACGCCGCGCGCCGGGGGCGCGGCATCGGCGACGAGAGTCTGGCTCCCGCGGTGGCCGGCTACCGCGAGGGCCTGCATGCCGCGGCAGCACAGGCCAGACCGCTGCGCTGGGTGATCGTGGTGGTCCTGATCGTGGCGATCGGCACCGCCATCTGGGATGCCGTCCAGGGCTCTGTCGGTAGCGCCATCGTCTCGGTCATCTACCTGATACTCGCGGCGCTGGAGCTGTTCTGGTGGCCCCGACGCACTGCGCAACTATTGGCCAATGCCGACCGTGCCGCCGCGCTGGCGCGGCCGGTCGGGGCCGGCGACTGACCGCCGGCCCACCTGGTCACGCCGGGCAGTACACCTCGGTGGCGGCGCCGACGAAGAAGCCGCTTTGCTCGACGCTCCAGTTGGCCGGACCGCTGATCTCGATGGCCACCTGCTCGGGCGCCTGTCCTGCCGCCACGTAATCACACACGGCGTGGGCCAGAACGATGGCGTTGTCCGCGGACGAATACGGGATCGCCTCGCCGTCGATCACGCTGATGAAGAGGTTGTCGTTCTCGTCTGCAAGTGCAGGGGCGGCCGTCGCGAGCGCCAGGCCGGCCGCGGCGATGCCTGCCGAGAAGATGATCTTGCCGACCATGCCGGCCTCCTTTCGCCTGTTTGCTGACGGCGATACGCTACGCCAAGGGTCACAGTCACGCATCACTTTGGTCGAAATCTGCACGCGCGTCAGTAGGGGGCCGTCACAACCATTCGCTGATCCAGGTCGTTCCAGGCGGACTGGAACACGCTGATACTCACCTGCTCGTCGGCGCCGTCATCGGTGCCGCTGTCGTTGAGATGCACCACCGCGCGGTCGGTGTCGACGCCGGTGACGACGACGGCGTGGGCCCCGCCATCGTCGTCGGGCTCGTTCCAGATCTTGTACGAGTTCACGCTCGCGATCACCGCCCGGCCGTCATCGAGGTACCGATCGAGCGCGGACAGCCCCGTCTGCAGTCCGCCGGCGCCGGCGACCTCATTGTCGGTGTAGGTGGCACGAATACCATAGTGCGCCAGCAGGATTGGCAGGTCTTCGGGATCGGTTCCGCCGACATCCGGGTCATCGGAGTCTGTCACCACGTAGATCGGGCCGTCGTGCTGTCGGCTGGCGATGGTGCCCGCCACCGCCACGATGTCGTCCTCCTCCGGCATGTCGCCGGTCAGGATTCCGATCACGTGCGCCGAGGCCATGATGGCGCAGTCGTCGTAACTCTGCTCGCTCCAGTACTCGGCGGCGGTGTCCGGGTGGCCGTGCAGCCCGGTCTCCTCGGCGCCGGCGACGGCGGGGTGACCGATACCGGCGAGGGCCGCGCCGATCAGGAGCGCGGAGGCGGTGCGGCGAAGCAAGGTCGTGTGCATGGCCCGAGACTCCGGTACCGACCTTGTCGGATTCTTGATGACCTTCGATCATCGGCTGAGGCGACGGCGCGCGGCGGCCAATTCGACGGCCACCGCCAGGGCGCCGGTCGACGCGCCGGCGTCCTCGATCCGCCGGCCCAGGATGGCTTCGATCCGGTGCAATCGCTGATACATGGTCTGCCGGTGGATGTTGAGCTCCTTGGCCGCCGCCACTCGCGAGCCGGTGCGAAACAGCACCGCCAAGGTGGTGATGAGTTCGGTTGACCGGTCGACGGTCAGGAGCTCTCCCAGGACTCCGCGCAGGAAGCGGTCGACCGCGCCGGCGTCGACCTGCGCCAGCAAGTGATCGATCGCCACATCGCGGGCCAGCCCGACGAACTCGGCCTCGGTGGCCAGATGCGCTGCGGTGGCCGCTGTGGACATCGCCTCGGCCAGTGCGGGCAGCTCCCGGGTGGGTTCGGCGACGCCGATCCGCAATGCGCGCGGCAGGGGTGAGGAGTACAGCTGCGCCACCAGCTCGTCGGTCAGCGAGCCGGCGGGTCTGCGGCCGTCGAACCGGACGATCGAGCGGTGCCGGCCGTCGCGGATCTCCGAGAGCACCTGACGGTCGTCACGGTGCAGCACCGCCGCGAGCTCGGAGACCTGCAGCGGGCCGTCGACGCTGAGCGCGACGACGCCGACGTACCAGCCGCCCGGCGCAAACCCGAGCTCGTTGGTGGCACGTCGCAAGGCCGTCTCGGTGTCGACGCGAAGCGCCGCCGGCCTGCTGGTGTCCTCGGCCAGCGTCAGCAGCCGAAAGACCTCGCGCAGATGCTGATCCGAACGGGTCAGCGGACGCCAGCGCAACAGCGCCAGCGCCAGCGATTCAGGGGCCCGGCGGCAGACGGCGGTGACCATCTGTAGGTCAACGCCGGGGCGGGGCAGCACTTCCAGGGTCGCGATGGTGACACCGGCGGACTCGATGGTGGCCACCTGGGCGTACCCGCGCGGGCGGGCACCGTCGACGTCGGCCGACGCCAGCACCGCACCGGAGGCCGAGCGGACGACGATCGAACAACCGCTGAGCGTGCTCAACGCCGTCACCATGTCATCGAGGTCGCCCTGGGCGGCCAGCACGCCGGCCAGCAGGTGGGTGACCTCATCGTTGAAGTGCAACGCCCGCACCGACTCGTTGACGAGCCGGCTGTTGACGGCGCGGGTGACTTCGACGAAGCGCACCACTTCGGTCAGCTCGATCAGTGGGAAGCCGCGGGTGCCGGCGCGTTCGATCAGTGCGGCGGGGATGGCCCCGACCCGCGGACGCTCGACAGCCAGACCGGCGGCCCCCGCGTCGGCCAGGGAATCGATATAGGTGTGCAGCTGCTCGGGGGTGGAGTCGCCCAGGATCACCCCGGCCACCAGCAGGAGTTCGCCGCCGCTGAGCAACTCGGCGATGTCGAGCACCTCACTGGTGTGCACCCACCGGATCTCGGTGTCCAGGCGGTCCCACCCGGCGAGAACCTGCGGTCGCGCCGCGAAAAGCGCCGGGTCGTCGAGCACGTCGCGCAGACTCATGGACGTCTGCATTCGCGACCTCCGTACAGAAGCTATACAACAACCACAAATCTATAGACAGAATGTCTATCACCAATTGACCCCAGCTGCTCAGACGATGGAGGCAACGCACCGTCGCGCTCCGTCCGATGCATCAACCAGACAGGAACGGCCCATGTCAGCTCTCACCACCGGGGAACCGCCCGCGACCGAGCAACTCGAGTCCGAGCTCTCCGTCATCCCGGAATCCAGCAAGACCACCGATCTACGCGGGCAGTTCTGGATCTGGGCCGGCGCCAACATCGCGCCCATCAACTGGGTGCTGGGCGCACTGGGCGTCACCATGGGACTCGGGCTGGTGGAGACCATCGTGGTGCTGGCCGTCGGCAATGTCATCGGAATGTCGTTGTTCGGCCTGTTCGTCGTGATCGGTCAGCGCACCGGCGTCACCGGAATGGTGTTGTCGCGCGCCGTCTTCGGCCGTCGCGGTGCCTACGTGCCCGCCGCCGTGCAGGCTCTGCTCTGCATGGGCTGGTGCGCCGTGAACACCTGGATCGTGCTGGATCTGGTGATGGCGCTGCTCGGCCGGATCGGGCTGGTGGACCCCGACAACGCCTCGGCCGCACCGCGCCTCGCCGTCGCCGCCGTCATCATGACGATCCAGGTGGTCATCGCCTGGTTCGGCTACCGCGTGATCGCGGCCTTCGAACGGTGGACCGTGCCACCCACCGTCCTGGTGCTGGTGGCGATGACCGGTGTCGCCTGGATCGGTCTGGACGTGGACTGGGGCCACACCGGTGACACCGCCCTGACCTCCGGTGAGCACATCGCGGCCATCTCCGCGGTGATGACGGCCATCGGAATCGGGTGGGGCATCACCTGGTTGGGCTATGCGGGTGATTACTCGCGGTTCGTGTCGAGCTCGGTGCCGTCACGCAAGCTGTTCCTGGCCAGTGCGCTCGGACAGTTCATCCCGGTGGTGTGGCTGGGTGCGCTGGGCGCGACGCTGGCCACGCTGAGTTCCTCGTCCGACCCCGGCGAGATCATCGTCGACGCCTACGGCGTGCTGGCCGTGCCGGTACTGCTGCTGGTGGTGCACGGCCCGCTGGCCACCAACATCCTCAACATCTACACCTGCACGGTGTCCACGCAGGCGCTGGACATCCGCATCGACCGGCGTGTGCTCAATGTCGTCATCGGTGTGGTCGCCATGGGCATCGTCGTGGTGTTCGTGCTCAACGGAAACTTCGCGGCCACCATCGACGCGTGGTTGATCGGCATCGTCGGCTGGCTCGCGCCCTGGGCCGCCGTGGTGCTGGTGCACTGGTTCGTCATCGCCCGCCAACAGGTGGACCCGCACGCTCTGCTCGCCCCGCCGGAGGCGGGCCTGCTGCCCTCGGTGCGACCGACCGCGCTGATCGCCTTGGGCATCGGCATCGTGTTCACCTGGATGTTCATGTACGGCATGATCCCGCTGCTGCAAGGTCCGGTGGCCGGGCTCATGGGTGGCATCGACTTGTCGTGGCTGGCCGGCGGTATCGCGGCGGCCACGAGTTACCTTGCGCTGGAAGCCATCGGCGGGCGACGGGCGCAGCGGTGAACCCGACCTACCTGATCGACCAGGCGACGGTCCTCACCATGGACGCGGCCACCGGTGCCGCCCCTGTCACCCGCTCGATCCGGGTGCGCGACGGTGAGATCACCGACATCGCCGACACTCTCGAGATCCGGCCGGGCGACACCGTACTCAGCGGCCGCGACCGCCTGGTGGTGCCTGGCTATGTCAACGCGCACACCCATTCGTGGGAGGCGTTGTTCCGGGCGCGGCTGGACAACCTGCCGCTGGAGCACTGGATGCTGTTGTCCT
Source organism: Mycobacterium sp. Soil_C_30 (assembly GCF_057656995.1). Lineage (NCBI taxonomy): Bacteria > Bacillati > Actinomycetota > Actinomycetes > Mycobacteriales > Mycobacteriaceae > Mycobacterium > Mycobacterium sp. Soil_C_30. The sequence continues at coordinate 86,344 of NZ_JBDGJH010000008.1, forward strand.
ATCCGGTACTGGGCCTGGCCCCGGTGTCCGCCGACCTGATCCGGTTGCGGTCCCAGTTGGTGGCCATCGAATCGCTGCGCAACGGCGTCACCACCCTGGTCGACGATGTGCTAGAAATCCCCGGCCAGACGGAGGATCAGCTGGCCGCTGTGTTCGAGGCCTACCGCGATATCGGTATCCGCGCCAACATCTCCGGACACGTCATGGATCGCCCCTTCGTCGACCATTTCCCCTTCCTGGCCGATGTACTCGACCCGGATCTGCGTCGCGAGCTGGATGCCGTGGCGGTGATGCGGGTTGATGAGTACCTGGCATACGCGAAGGCGTCGGCCCAGCGCTACGCCGGCTATGCCGATGGCCGGCTTCGTTTCATGCTCGGTCCGTCTGCCCCGCAACGGTGTTCGCCGGAGCTGCTGATCGGGATCGGCGAGATCGCCGAACAGTTCGATCTGGAGTTCCACATCCACGTGTTGGAGACGCGGACGCAGGCGGTGACCGCCGGCGAGTTCTACGGCAAGACCATGGTCGAGTATCTGCACGCGTTGGGCCTGCTGAACGAACGGGTGACGATGGCGCACGGTATCTGGATGACCGACTCAGACGTCGACGTCATCGCCCAGACCCGGGCGTCGGTGTCCCACAATCCCATCTCCAATCTCAAGCTCGGCTCGGGTATCGCGCCGTGGCGCAAGTACCTCGACGCCGGGGTGAACCTCGGTATCGGCACCGACGGCATGTCCAGCAGTGACACCGCCCGGATGTCGGAGGCGGTCAAAGCGGCAGCCCTGCTGCACAAGGTCACCGGACCCGACTACCGGCAGTGGCCCAGCGCGCAGGAGGTGCTGAGCGCAGCCACACTGGGTGGGGCCCGGTCGGCCCGGCTGGCCGGCACCGCGGGCAGTATCGAGGTGGGCAAGCGTGCCGACCTGGTGTTCTACGATATGAACTCCCTGGCCTTCACGCCGCGCAACAAACCCGAGCTACACCTGGTGTATTCGGAGAACGGGTCTTCCATCGCCACGGTGATGGTCGACGGGCGAATAGTGCTGCAGGACAAGCAATTGACGACCATCGACGAGCGCGCCGTGCTCGACGAGCTGCAAGCGCGCGGTCCGCAGCTGCGCCAGTGGCAGGACCATCTGGAGAAACTGAACCGCGCGCTGATCCCGGCGTTCGACCGGCAATACGCGGGAGTGATGGACCGGCGCACCGCCGTGGACCGCTACAGCGGGCGAGGCGAGTGCTGGCTCAACTGAATCCCGCCGAACCCCCCGCGAGCAGACGCGAACTCACCCGTTCCTCCCCAGGTTGGGGTTCTGCGTCTGCCCGCGGGGAAGCATTCAGCCGGACACGTCCTGCTCGTCGCGCCCGAACTGGACCGTCTGGCCTTCATAGGGGCCCGTGCACGAGGTCACGACGTGATAGGTGGTCAGCGGCGGCGGCGCCGGAACGGTGAGCTGGGCCGAACCTCGTGGCGCGATGTTGAAGTTGCGGGTGACGGTGGGCAGCAGAGGGGCATTGACCGGGGTCGCCACGTACGTGCACGAGCCCGCGATGTCCGAGCTGTTGGAGATGTTGACATTCACACTGAGCGCCGCTCTGTTGAACACCACGCTGATGGCGTCCGTCGGGGCGGGCACCTTCTCCGGCGGCTTCTGTGCCTGCTCCTCCGGCTTGGGCTGATCGGGTACCACCACCGGGGGCGGCGGGGGAGGCGGGGGAGCCGCCGGCTTGCCGAACACGATGGTCACCACGTCGACCTCACGGTCCTCGTGACGAACGAAACCGACACCGAATTCGGTGAAGTCGCAGTTGCCGATCAGGTTTCCCGCTCCCCGCTGGTAGGCGCTGGTGGTCGCGGCGGCCTGTGGATCACCGGAACCGAGGAACCCCAGGGTGCTGCCCGCATAACCGGGTGCCTGCGAATCCACGGGATTCTCCGACCTGGCGTAGGTCTGCGCGGCTCCTTCCAGCGCCGGGTTGTAATTGAGCTGGGCGCAACGGGTGTTGGCGCGGTCCTTCTTGACCGTGGCGATGATGTTGTCGAGTGGATCAGCGCTGGCCACCGGTGCCGTCAGTGTCACCGAGAACGCCGACAAGCCGGCGACGACGGTGGCCAGGGCCAGGTGTGTGGACGCTCGCTTGGTTGTCATGAAATCCCCTCTGGTGGTTGACAATCAGGCCGTTGCCTCGCGCAGAAGCGACGTGAAGCCCAACGGTCGTGTTGGAGTCTAGGAGCGCAGGATCGCCGCACCTATAGGGTGTTTCCCTACGATTTCGTGATGTTCGGGCTTGGGCCCCGCCGGTCGGCCCTTGCGCCGTGATGTTCGCGAAAGCTTGCCCAGGCAATGAAGTTGGAGTGACGCCGAGCGGTCAGTCAAGGCGCCAACCTGCCAAAGTGATTGCAGAGTCAATCAATACGTCTGTTGCGGCAACGAATATTGTGGTTTGCCGTGGACGCGAACTGCCGCAGCTGCGATCATTCGACCATGCCCGCCCGGTTCGTCAGCCGCGAAGCGGAAGCCCGCGTCATCGCCGACCTACTGGGCTCCGACAGTGCCGATCCGACAGCCGTTGTGCTTGCAGGGGAAGCGGGTATCGGCAAGACCACCCTGTTCCTGGCCGCCGTGGATGAGGCCGTCGACCGAGGTTTCGCAGTGCTGTCCAGCCGTCCGGCGGCCGCGGAATCGGTACTGGCCTACGCCTCGCTGGCCGATATGCTCGGCTCCGTCGACACCGACATACGTAGTGGTCTGCCCCCGCCGCAGCGCAACGCCCTGGACCGGGTGCTGTTGCACGCCGACGGGACACCGACCGATCAACGTGCCGTGGCAGCAGGTTTCCTCTCGGTTGTCGGTGTGCTGGCAGAACGCACCCAGGTGCTCATCGCCGTCGACGACCTGCAGTGGCTCGACCCGTCCAGCAGGCTGGTCCTGGCATTCGCGGCGCGCCGGCTCACCGGAACGGTACGTGTGCTGGCCACGGTGCGCACCGGCGCAGCAGGGGATATGGGCACGTGGCTACAGCTCTCCCGACCGGAGAACTGCCGGCGAATCACGTTGCCTCCCTTGACCTTGGGAGCTCTCCACGCACTGGTCTCGCAGCGGCTGGGCCGGTCGTTCTCGCGGCCCACCATGGTCCGCATCGCCGAGGTGTCGGCGGGCAACCCCCTCTACGCGCTCGAGCTGGCTCAGGGGGTCGACGATGAACAGTCCAGCGCGGAGTTGTCCTTGCCGCCGACCTTGGCCGAGCTGATCGACTCGAAGATCAGCTACCGGGATCCCGAGGTCTCGGAAGCGCTCCTGGCGGCCGCCTGCCTGGCGGTGCCCACCGTCGATGTGGTGGCCCACGCCGTCAACACGACGCCGAACCAGGTGCTCACCACACTGGCCGAGCCGGAACGCAAGGGCGTCATCCACCTGGAAGGGGATCGGCTACGGTTCGGTCATCCCATCTACGCCCGCGGCGTGTACCACAATGCCGATCAGGGGCAGTTACGTGCGATGCACCGGCGGTTGGCCGATCTGGTCGACGAGTCGGAGCTGCGGGCTCGCCACCTGGCGCTGAGCTCCACCCACGGCGACCCCATGACCTTGCGAGCCTTGGACGCGGCCGCGGAAACGGCCCGCAGCCGCGGGGCGCCCGCGGCCGCGGCCGAACTGATCGACCTGGCGATCGAGCTCGGCGGAGACACGCCGAACCGCAGAATACGTTCTGCCAAGCACTGTTTCGATGCCGGAGAACCGGGCCGGGCCCGGGCGCTGTTGGTGGAGGCGATGGCTCGTCTTCCGCCCGGAGCGTTGCGTGCCGAAGCGGCGAACCTGCTGGGCTACATCCGGCTGCTCGACGACAGTTTCACCGAGTCGGCCGAACTGCTGGAGCAGGCGCTGGCGGATACCGCGGGCCATCCCGATGCCTTGGTGCCCATACTCGTCACACTCACCTTCGCGTTGTTCAACGCCGGCCGACTCGAAGCGGCGATCCAGCGTGCCGACAACGCCGTCGACTCCGCAGAACAGCTCGGCCGCCCCGATCTGCTGAGTCAGGCGCTGAGCATGCGGGTGATGGTGGGTTTTCTGCAGGGGGACGGTGTCGACGAGCCGCGACTGCACCGGGCGCTGGAACTCGAGACGGCCGAAGCGGACATCCCGATTGCGTTGCGTCCCAGCGTCCACCACGCGCTGCTGTTGTCGTGCACCGGACGTCTCGACGAAGCGCACGACTCGTTCTCCGATATCCGCCGCGAGTGTGTCGAGCACGGTGAAGACGGCGAGTTGATGTTCGTGGCGTTCCACGGCGCTCTGACCGCGATCTGGCGCGGCAGGCTGGCCGAGGCGGCGTTGATCGTCGACGACGCAGTGGAACGTGCCCAGCAGCTCGGCGGGGATCTACCGCTGTCGGTGGCGCTGACCAGCAGCGCGTTGAGTGCCGCCTACACGGGTCACGTTGCCAAGGTGCGCGACGAGGTGGCGGCCGCCTATGCCGCCAGCAGGCGGGCCGGATCGGACCGGTTGGGAGAGTGGCCCATCACCGCGCTGGCCTTTCTCGAAGTCTCCCTTGGCGACTACCGCAGGGCACTGAGCACAGTAGAGCCGCTACTGTCCCGGTTTCGTGCCCTGCCGAGGGCCACGGAGATCATCGGATCCTCCTACTTACCCGAGGCCATCGAGGCGATGGTGCATCTCGACCGCTACAGCGATGCGGAGCCGCTGGTGGCGGCGCTCGAGGAGAACGGGAACCGGCTGGACAGGCCCTGGATGCTGGCCAACGGCGGACGTGGCCGCGCGATGCTGCTCGCCGCCGGTGGCCAGGTGGGTGCCGCGGTGGTCGCGGCGACGCACGCCTTGGCCCAATACGAGCGATTGCCAATGCCTTTCGAGCGCGCACGCACCCAGCTGCTGCTGGGGCAGCTGCAACGACGTCAACGCCAGAAGGACGTCGCGGCGGCCACCCTCGAGGAAGCGCTGCGCGCCTTCGACGAGCTGGGCACCCCGCTGTGGACAGCGAAGGCCCGTGCCGAGCTGGGGCGTGCCAATGGCGGCCGTCGGGGCGGCGAACTGACGGCCTCCGAGCAGCGGGTCGCGGAGCTCGTCGCATCCGGTATGACCAACCGCAGCGTGGCAGCGGAGATGTTCATCAGCCCGAAGACCGTCGAGGCGAACCTCGCACGCATCTATGCAAAGCTCGGCATCCGGTCCCGTGCTGAACTGGGTCGATACATCAGCTTGTCGGAAAAATAGGGAAACCCCCGATAGCTCCAGTGGCGCAGCCGGTTTAGCGTTCAGTCGATGAGCACCACCGTGCCGTGTTACCTCGTCGAATGGTACCGATTCGCTTTCGCCGCTGAGTCGCTGGAGCGCACCGCCGCCCGGCTCAGTGCCACCGCGGCGCTGTTCTCCGACCGCGGGGTGCCGGTGCACCTGACGGCCATGCTCGCAGTTCCCGCCGACGAGGTGCTGTTCGGTGTCTTCACCGCCGACTCTGCCTCGACGGTTGCCCAGACCTGCGCCGAGGCGGGTATCCCGGCCCAGCGGGTCACCAACGCCACCGATCTGGATTTCGCGTCCCGATCCGACTGAGCGCTGGTGCTAGTTCGGCAGCAGCGGACCCACCTTGCGCGCCAACTCCACGGCGGCGTTGTCGGCCTGTTCACCGAGCATGCTCAGTACCGCGACCTGAACGACATTGCTGCGCCCGCCGGCCGGGAATTCGACCGTCCCGTTGCCGAGAAAGCGCATCCCGTCCGGCCCCGGAGTTCCCACCTCGGGAAATCCCGGCTCGGCCGGTGGCAGGGTGCCGTTGACCGCAGTGCGGGGATTGCCGATCTGCAAGGAGACCGACTCGTAGTTGTCCGGGTTTTCCCACAGGCAGCCGGCCAGGCTCGGATCGGAGGTCGTGGACACCCCCTCGATCGGCGTGCCCAACAGCGCTGAGATGTCCTGCGGGGAAATGAGAGAGCACGCGTCGATCGGAGCGACCGCCGCGGTCTCCGTCGGGGTGTGCACGGTGATGGTGTTCTCGCCGGGGCTCGATCCACAGGCGATCAGCGCGCTGGTTGCTGCCACCACGCCCCCGGCCACCAGAATGCGTCTCATCGGTGCACCTTTCCGCTCATCGCACGCTATCGGCCGGCGGCCCGGAAACGAATCGGGTGTTTCCCTACGGTCGGCTGACCGCTGGCTAACCGGCGGCGCTCCGTCGGGGGAATGCGCCCCACGACCGGCAGAGCGTCCTGGTTGGAGCGCCGCCACACCGGCTGCGTCTGCACGAGCAAACGGGCGGCCCGGCTCAGAAGGTGTTCATCGCCCGGCGCACCGGAGGGATGCCCTGGGGGGAGTGACCGGTATCCGAGCAGTGCATGAGGACATCGAGCACTGCCGAGCCGCGGAAGGTGCGGCGCTTCCCATTCCACCCGCACTGGCACTGCGCGCGGTTGTTCAACCACGACACCAGCACGTAGGCGCAGAACTCGGCCATGCCTCACACTGTAGCGTGAGCAAATTAGTGCAGGTATAGATCCATCGGTTTAAGTGTCTGTCTTCCTCATCAGTCACTCCAAGTAGCAAATTGCACAGCTGTTCACCGGCGAAGATGGCGCTGCAGCCGCCGGGTGGCAGCCGGCGACGGTGGGGCGGTGGTGGGGCGTAACGCCGAGGCCAGCCGGGCCTCGACTGCCCCGGTGTCCAGGTGCATGCCGATGGCGACCAGGCAGTTACCCGGCGTGCGGGTCGACGAGCGGGTCACATGCACTGCCGAGCCGACGACGTTCACCACAAACGACCGCGTCGACGAGCGCTGGCGAACCGCGACGGTGCCCTTCATCCGGTACACCCCGGCCGGGGGATCCTCGAGCAGGTCCACCAGCGCCAGGGGATCCACCGGTCCGTCGGTGGTTACCGTCACCGCGTCGGCGTGCACGTGGTCGTGGACGTCTTCGGCCGCCGCGGCATCGGTTGCGCTGTCGAACAGCACGTCGCGGAACGACAGTTGGCCGAACTGGTCCTGAGCGGAGGCCACGTCGTACAACAGCGCCGGATCGATGCGCCCGCCGATGGCCCCCACGACGTGGGCACGCGGGTTGCGCGTACGCACGCGCTCCTCGATGTGCCTGACCACCGCGGGGCGCTCCGGTTCGGGGAACTGATCGAGTTTGTTCACCACCACCAGTGTCGCCGCGCCGTACCGGGCCGGCGCGAGGCCGCCGTCGTCGACGGTGTCGAAGTGGGCAACCGCGTCGACGACGTCGATCACGCCACCGTCACGGACCCCGTCGACCCCGCTGAAACCGACCATCCGCGCGATCGACACCGGGTCGGCCAGCCCGCTGGCTTCGATGATGATGGCGTCGAGGCGCAGCCGCGGGTCGGCGAGACGGGTCAGTGCGGCGTCGAGTTCACCGTCGTCGGGCAGGCAGCAGATGCAGCCGCCGGCGATCGACGCGGGTTTATCCACTTGGCCGCTGACCAGGCTCGCATCGACGTTGATATCGCCGAAGTCGTTGACCACCACCCCGATGCGGGCGTGCGGTGTCCGCAACACGTGGTTGAGCAGGCTGGTTTTGCCGGCCCCCAGGTAACCCGTGATGGCGATGACGGGAAGTGGTTCCACACGTGTCCTTTTCGATGGGCCAGACGCTTCGGGCGCACCTTACCGCGTCGAACCCGGCTGACCGCCGGCCAGCCGGAGGCGGCCGCTGTGCGACGATGCGGAAATGAGCCAGCGCCCCGCGCACTTCACCCGGATCGACGAGGACCGCTACCAACCCACCCAGTTTGCGCAGAGCCATTGGGGTGAAGATCACCTCAACGGCCCGGCGGTGGTCGGGTTGGCCGCCCATGCGCTGGAGACGCTGTTCGGCCTCGCGGAGTTCCTTCCGGCCCGCCTGACGGTGGATTTGTTCAAGGCCGCGCGGGGCGTGCCGACCAGTACCAAAGCGGTGTTGATCCGAGATGGCAGGAGGGTGCGCAACTCCGAGTGCGAACTGGTGCAGGAGGGTGTGACGGTGGCGCGCGCGGTGCTGGTGCAATACCGGCGCGCCGAGGCCCCGCGTGGAGATGAGTGGGTACGGCCCTCCGACTTCACCCGGCCGGCGGAACTCGACGAGGAACGCGGTATCAACATCGGCAGCGACGGGCTCGGATGGACCACCGCGATCGTGGACCATCAGAACGCCGCCCGCAAACGCTGTTTCAACCGCACCATCGACGTCGTGGAAGGCCACGGCAAACACTCCGTTCGTGCGTGCCGCGATGGCCGCCGAAGGCACCAGCCTGGTCACCAACCTCGGCACCTCGGGGGTCGGGTACATCAACGGTGATCTCACCGTCGCGCTGTCGCGGTTGCCGCTGGACGAGTGGATCGGCGTGGAAGCGGACTCGCACTGGGCGGCCGACGGCGTCTCGGTGGGTGCGTCCACGCTGTTCGATCACCTGGGCGCGTTCGGCACGGGCCTGGTGACGGCGGTGAGTAACCCCGCGGCGCAGATCGATTTCGGGGACGACCCGTTCCCGTCCCGGACCCGCTGACACCTGCGGGTTTTCCCGGGGGCAACACCGGCGCAACATCACCTGGGTAGCTTCGGGCGGACCTACGATTCTGGAGGTCCCATGAACGAATTCGCGCGCGGCGCTGCCCAAACGCTCATCCACGGAATCGGCAGGCGGGATTTCGTGCGGGCGGTCGCGGCAGTGGGAGCCGGCGCGGGTGTGGCGGGGATCGCCACGGCATGCGGTGCGGGTGGCGGCAACCCCGCACCCGCCGCACCCACCGGCGCGGCCGCGGAAGGATTCAACGTCCTGCAACCGGGTCAGGGCGACGTCAGCGGAGATCACTACCTGCAATCCATGCCCGACCAGGTGCTGTGGGGATATGTACCGAATGTCCATGCCGCGCCCGTACTTCAGATGCGCTCGGGTGAAACGGTGACCATCGACGCGGTATCGCACGAAGGCATCCTCGAGGACCAGGGCCGCGACCCGCTGGAGTACTTCGGCGCGCAGGGAGTGGCGGAAAGTGATGTGCTGCAGGACGCCATCGATATCGCCTCCGATTACAACCGGACCCCGCGCAACTTCGACAAGGACGGCCCGCACGTGGTGACCGGGCCAGTGTTCGTCGAAGGGGCGATGCCCGGCGATGTCCTGAAAATCGAGACCCTGCAGGCACTTCCGCGGGTTCCCTATGGTGTGGTGTCGAGCAGGCATGGCAAGGGTGCGCTGGCCCGGACCTCCGATGGCGGTGCCCCCGCGGGTATCACTCCCGAGGAGGTGATGCCGCCCATCGCCGCGGATGGCAGACCGCACCCCGACCCGACGCAGTACGGCAACGTGTCCACCTTCACCGCCGTCGCCGACGGTCACGGGATGATGCCCTACGGCAACGCTCAGGTGCGCTTTCCGCTGCAGCCGTTCATGGGAATGATGGGGGTGGCGTTCTCCCAGGATCCCGATCCCACCGCGGCGAGCGCCAATTCCATTCCTCCCACCGTCGGTGGCGGCAACATCGACATCAAACTGCTGGGCGAGGGCTCGACGTTCTACCTCCCGGTGTTCGCCGAAGGAGCATTGTTCTACGTCGGTGACCCGCACATGGCGATGGGGGACGGCGAGGTGGCGCTGACGGCGATGGAAGGGTCGCTACGCGGCACCTACCGACTCACCGTGTGCAAAGCGGGATCCGGTGACGCGCCGTCGGTGGCCTATCGCTACCCGTTTGCCGAGACAGCACAGGCCTGGGTGCCGATCGGGTTGTCCGACCCTGACGGCGCGATCGACGCACAGGGCAGCGACCTCGACGTGGCGATGCGCCGTGCGGTGGTCAACGCGCTCGACTTCCTGGAGACCGATCAGGGGATGGACCGGGCAACCGCCTATGCCTACCTGTCTGCCGCGGCGGACTTCTCGGTATCCCAGGTGGTGGACCGCACCGTCGGTGTGCACGGCCAGATCTATAAATCGCATTTCGCCGCGTGATGTCGGCACCTCGCTAAAATCGGCGAGCGTGGCCGCCACACCCCCAGCGCAACAACGACGATGGACCGGTGACCCGACGTGGTTGGCCGAGGTGGTGCGTGCCGAGGGGGTGAACCTCGTCGAGTACCCGGGCTGGCAGACCCGCGGGCACGGCGATTTCAAGGACATCCGCGGTGTCATGGTGCACCACACCGGATCTGACAACACCAGTGCCGCCTTGATCGCCGAGGGACGTCCCGATCTCGCGGGCCCGCTGTCGCAACTGCACATCGCCCGCGACGGCACCGTCACCGTCGTGGCGGTCGGGGTGGCCTGGCACGCGGGGGTGGGGCAGTACCCGTGGTTGCCCACCAACATGGGCAATTGGCACACCATCGGTATCGAGTGCGCCAACAGCGGAACCCGCCCGGGCGCGCCGCATCGGCTGAATTGGCCGGACGCACAGTATTTTGCGCTTGTCCGCTGCTGCGCAGCGATCAACCGCCGCCTCGGTCAGAATTCCAGCCGCACCATCGGCCACAAGGAGTACGCCGGGCGGGCGCAGGGAAAATGGGACCCCGGTGCCATCGACATGGACCTGTTGCGTGCCGACATCCAGGCCCAGATCGGCTCAGGCGACGGGACCGCGCCCACCCCGCGACCGCCGGTGCCGGTCGGCGGCTACGCCGATGTCCTGCTGTACCGCGGGAGCACCGGCATCCAGGTCGCCGAGCTGCAACGTCAGCTCAAGACCGAGTATCCGCTGTATGCCGGTGATCTGCGGGTCGACGGGATCTTCGGACCGCAGACAGAGGCTGCCGTACGGGAATTCCAGCGGCGCACAACGGGTCTGAGAGTGGACGGCGTGGTGGGTCCTGCCACCGCAGCGGCCCTGCGGCTTCGGCTCTCAGCCCCGGTCGACTGAATTGCCGTTGCCGGACTGGGTGATCTGGGGAGCGCCGTCGCGGTAGGTGACGGTGTTGTCGAATCCCGAGACCCCGATGCTGCCCACGGCCTCGATCCTGACCTCGTTGCGCACTCCCGAGACCGTCACCGTGCCGCAGGCCCCGGTCAATTCGACCACGTTGTCGACACCGCTGACCGTGATGTCGCCACCCTGGCACACCAGGGTCCGGTGGGCGCCCACCCCGGACACCCGTCCCACCTCGCCCGGCGCGACGGGTGCCGTCGGTGCCTGAGGGGCATCGGGGATGTCGATGTCGGGAATGACGATCGGCGGGATCTCGATGTCGATCGGCGGCAACGCCTGTGGGGTCTCGGTGAGCGAATCGATCACCGATCGGGTGTCGGTCACGGTGTTGGAGAACCACACCGCGATGCCGACTGCGGCGACGGCCCCGACCACCAGCGCCGGTATGGCGAGCAGCCAGACCGCGCGTGCCCCCGGACCGGTGCGCTGGACAGGGCCGGGGTACGGCGCACCGTACCCGGCCGGCGGCGGCATCGGCGGCAACGGCCCGGTCATCGGGGGCGGCGGTGGATAGGGATCCGCCGGATACGGGTGCGTCGGGTACGTGGCGTAGGGCTGCGTCGGTGGGGGATAAGGATCGGCGCCCGGCGGATCGGTGCCCAGTTCCGACGCGCGGGCGCGGTCGGTGAGGGGGCGTTCCAGATCCCGGATCCGGGCTTCCGGGTCGTCCTGCGGCTCCATGCGCAGATGCTCCCATACCCGAACGCAGCCGGCCTGCGATCAGCGTGAGCAATTCAGGGACACGGTGATGGTGCGCCGCTCGACATCGAAGACGTTGTTGTCGTCATCGTCGAAGTCGGCGAACGAGCGCTGCACCCGGGGGTTGCGAACCGCCGTCACCTCGCACTCGTCGAGTGGTGCGCTGCCCACGCGGTCGATCTTGACGTCGAAGCCCTGCGCCTCGAGCAACCCGATGGTGGTGGATGCCGACCCAGCAGCCAGTGCGGCCGGCGCCGACAGAACTCCGGCGGCGGCGGCGGTGACGGCCAACCCGGCGGCTGCCACGATGAGACTTTTCATGATGAAACCCCTTGTGCGGGAGCCTGTACGGCTCGTTGTTCTGATGAACACATGTTGTCCCAGCAGGGGTGCCTCCAGCTTGGAGGCTGTGTGGAGATTGCCTGGAGATCGGCAGGAGAACGGCTACCCGCGGTTCAGCTGAAATGGGTGCGTGGACGCGTCAGCGGTTCACCGTCGACGGTGATGTCGACCTTCTCGTTGTAGAACGCCACCAGGCCGGCGATCGGCGCCACCGCGGGCAGCGGATAGTGGTAGCTCCAGGCCAGGTCGGTGTGCAGACCGGTGGCGGTGCGCACCGACCAGTACTGCGACGTGACGCCCTTGTACGGGCACAGCGTCTGCGTTTCCGACGGCTCCAGATTGGCGAAGGCCACGTCGGTCTTGTCGATGTAATACCTTGTGGGCAAACCGGTTTCGAACAGCAGGACGGCGCTGGCGGTGTCGGCGAGCGGCACGCCCTCCAGGGCGACCTGCACCCGGCGGTGTGAACGCAGCGCGTCCACCCGCGCGTACGGATTCCGGGGATGCCCGTAGATGGGTTCGTCCTCCTCGAACCAGTCCAACCGGTTCCAGTCGAACCGCACCAGGCCCGCCATGTCGCCGTCGTCGAACACCCGTGCCGCCGCCGGGTAGGTGAGTCCGCCCGCGGTCAGCGTGTAGAGCCGCGACGCGCCGAACTGCACGGTCTGAGGGTGGTTCTCGTCGTGCAGCAGGCCGGGGCGCACATCGGAGCGCGGGATGTAGTACTGCGGGTAGTACGGCACCTCCCACACGTAGCGCGCCGCCGTCGTATCGAAGACGAGCGTGTCACCGCAGAAACCGCGCACACGCCGTGGGGCGGGCTCGACGCGGCCGCGTTGCGCGGCCGCCTGCGGGTAGTCCGGTGCGCTGTTCATCGGGCCGCCGCGATCTCACCGAGAACCGCAAGATGCTCATCTACGGTGGCCAGACCCGCACCCATCGTGTTGACGGACACGTGGGTGGCGCCGGTGTGCTCCCAGGCCGACAGCCCCTGCGCCACCGCGTCGACATCGCCGCGGTAGGACACCCGCCCCTCCATGCCGAGGGTGGCGGGGTCGCGTCCGGCATCGGCGGCGGCCTGTGTCACCACACCGCGGGCATCGTCGAGTTGACCCCCGGGGTCCATCATCGGGAACCAGCCGTCGGCCAGCCGGCCTGCCCGCCGGTAACCCGGGTCGGAGGCGGCGCCGATCCACACCGGGATGGGTCGCTGTACCGGCAGCGGCGCCAGACCGGCGCCCGTCACCCGGTGGAAGTTGCCGTCGAAGGTCACGGTCTGCTCCGTCCACAGCCGGCGCAGCAGCTCGATCTGCTCACCGGAGCGTTTACCGCGGTTGCCGAAGTCCTCACCGAGCGCTTCGTATTCCACCGCATTCCAACCGATCCCGACGCCCAGCCGAACCCGTCCATTGCTGAGCAGGTCGACCTCGGCGGCCTGTTTGGCCACCAGGACGGTCTGCCGTTGAGGCAGGATGACAACGCCGGTGACCAGTTCGACGGCGTGCGTCACCGCCGCCAGGTAACCGAACATCACCAACGGTTCATGAAATGTCGTGTGGACGTCGTACGGGCCACCCCAGCCGGTGTGCACCGCAGGATCCGCGCCGACCACATGGTCATAGGCCAGGATGTGGGTGAAACCCAACTCCTCGACCCGTTGGCCGTAGGCACGGACCGCCCCGGCGTCGCCGCCCAGTTCAGTCTGGGGAAACACCACTCCGACTCGCATGCCTCAGTCCTCTCGGCGCCGTCACCTCTACGACACCAGAATGCGCGCGATGATTCCCGCGGTGGGGTCAGGCCGCCCTGCCGGTCTCGGACCGGTGTTCCCGGGACGGCGAGGTGTCCGGCTCGGTGTCGTCGGAGGTGTCGGGCGCATCCGCGGTGCTCTCCGTCGAAGCGTGCTCGTCACGCGCGTCCTCCGCATCGCCGTGATCGTCGTCGGCCGGGCCGTCGGGTTCGGCCGGGTCGGTACCGGTCGGGGATTCTTCGGCGAGCCGGCGGACCTCAGGGTCGCGTCGGTCGCGATCCGGGCGATGTAACGCAGCAGTGCTGCCCCGCTCGACGGTTGGCTCGATGGCGGTGTCCGGCTCCGGCTCCGGCGCGCTGAGGACGCCCACGGTGGGACGCTGCGGTTGTTCCGGTGGTGGTGGTGTCTGTGCCGCACTGATTTTCGCCTGCGCGTCCCGCAGGCCGGTGTCGAATGCCGTGACCAGATCGGCGCCCAACTCGGCGAGGTCGATGCGCGGGAAAAGCCCGAAGGTGGTGGGGACGCCGTATTCGATCTCGCGGTCGTATCCCAGCTCTACGAGCACCCGCAGGGTGGGTTCGATCAGTGCCACAAGTGGTTCCGTGATGGCGGTGGCACCCAGCGCGACGCCCAGATCCCGCAGCGGCTGTACCAGGGGCAGGTTGCGGATCGGGATCGTCACGTAGGTGGTGTCGCCGAGAGTCTGTCGGTTGTTCGGGTCCTGGATCGCCGCTTGGAACTCCTCCTCGGTGTAGCCGTTGCGGGCCAGCAGGTAATCGCCGTGCACGTTGATGCCGATGATCGTGTTGAGCAGGGCGAACGGATTGAGCGGATAACGCGGGAAATCCGCGGCGATGTCGTATTGGAAGGCGATGTCTGTGGTGGGGATGCCCACATCCGTGGGTGTCCCGCCGCTGGCGGTGAACTCCAGGACGGGAATGGTCAGGGGGTAGAAGCGGGCCAGCAGGCCGCCGTTGGGCCGGTGGGGATTCCCGATCAGGACTATCTCGAGGTTGTCCCGGAGCGCTGGAGGTGCGGAGGCGAGACGGCGCTTCACCTCGGTGACCGATGTCGCGCTCTGCGAGCTGCCGAAGAGGACCACGGCCTCGTCGGGATACGCGGACCGCTGTTCGCGCAGTGCGGTTTCCATACTGACCACGCCAGCGGCTGCGGAGCGGTCGTAGGTCAGTGCTTCCCAGCCGCCCCACTGCGGCACCGGCCAGAACTCGGCCGGGTAGTCAACGCCCTGCAGCCGGCAATCAGCGATCTCGCACGACGTTTCGGGGTCCAGGAAGTACTGGCGAACTTTCGGCAGGTAGTCGCCCAGCTCGGCGGGTCTGGGCTGATCGGTGCCGCCCATGACCAGCGCCGTTACGGCAGCGGCTGTGGGTGTGGGGACCGCTGGTGCCCCGCCGAGCACCACGGCTGCGGCCAGTGCCAGCAACGCACTGCCGATCCGCCGTGGTGTTGCGCCGTATGTCGCCATCCTCGCCTCCGAAAATCACGAGTCAGCGTGAACATAATGCCCGTGGTGGCGGTTCGGCCCGAATATCGTACGAACGGACGACATCAAGACGGCTGTCGTGGCATGTTCCGGCGACGCGGACTTTGCCAGGGTTGTCGCGCCGTGGTCATCAGCTAGGTTTGCCGTTGGCTACGGATTCAGTCTCCGTTCATCACCCTGAAGCGATTTGCGGATCCCGCCTCGGTGCGTCCTGGGTCCGCAATTGCGCCGCGAAGCGCGCGCGGCGCGCTGACCTGCACCGTCGTCGGCTCTGCAACGGCGGCCTGATCCGGACACGCATCCGCGGATTCCCACGGAATCCGTAGCGCCTCCTTCTCCCGGAGGCGGCGGCGCCAGCGAACGACCCAGAAACTCCCTGAGGCGGTCTGCGATACGCCGAATTAGTGGTGACGGGCCCGCTACCAGCGCTGCGGGCGGTGTGCGTCGGACACGCTCGAAACGGGGGGTGTGATTCGCGCCTCATTTTCTTTGCGAAGCTAAGAATTTGATAATTAAGAGTAGTCGAAGAATTTGCGCCGGGCGGTTAGCTGTATCGACGTCAATGCTTGTCAAAGGCGTGAAGCAGATAGCTGCCAGCAAACAACACGATTGCATAACGGCATGGTCTGAGCAGGTCCTGAATGCATTCCGCCCGACTGACCACCAGGTTTGTCAGGAACGGAAATGACGCCGTTTTGCGCGGCTACACTCGACCGGGATCAGCGCCCACGTGGCGCTCTACAAGACGGGAAACGCGACACTGCCGCGACCGTCACCAAGGAAGGCCTGGACAACATGGCAAACAAAGTGGCGAATGTGGACGATGTGACTGATGCGATCAGCGGCTTGGTCGAGGCCGACCGCGGCCAGCGGAAGGCGCACTGGCGCCCCGCCCCGCACACCATGCCGACGAACATGCTGCGGTCGCACCTGCACCGGGTGCCGAAGGTTGCCGCAGAAGTTGCCGAGCCGGTGGTCGGCAGCGCTGCCCGTTCCGTCGACGGCGCCGAGACCAGCTTCGCTGCGGTCGGTCGCGCCGCCGTCGGATCGGGTGCCATCACCGCGATGGCGGCCAACGCTTTCGACGGCCGCCTCTACGTCGCGAACTTCGCCGACGACGCCGTGGCAGTCCTCGACGGTCACACACTCTCGGTGGTGTCGACCATCACCGACGTGCCCGAGCCCTATGCGCTGACCGTCACGCAGGGGCGCGCCTACGTCAGCGCGCTCGACTGCGGACAGGACGTGGTGGCCGTGCTGGACGCCGAGTCGGTGGTGGGTAGCCACCCGTTGAGCGACACCGTGCAGGACGTCGTGGTGGACCGTGAAGGCCGCCAGGTGTACGTCGCCCGGACCGGCGATGACGGCGCCGATGTCGCGGTCATCGACACCACGACCGGCGGGGTCCGGATCGTCGAGCTGATCAGCCGGCCCGGCGAGGCGGCCCACACCCTGCGCCTCAGCGGTGACGGACGCACCTTGTTCGTGACCACCACCGACCAACTCGGCGGCCGCTTGGTGGCGATCAACACCGCGGAGCTGCGGGTCATCGACTCGCTGACCGTTGTCGAACCCATCCGCGGCCTGGCTGTCAGTCACGACGGCGCCACGGTGTGGGTGGCCACCGACGATGCACAGGCCGGGGGACTGGTGGACGCGGTGGACATGCGCTCGCGTCGTCTGCTGGGAACCGTGTCGGTCGGCAGCGCCGTTCGACAGCTGATGCTCAGCGCAGTCGGCGACCGGGTGTACGTCGTCACCGAGGAATCCGTCGTGGTGGTCTGCGCGAACTCCCACGAGATCGTGGACGGTATCGATACCGGAGCGGCGCCGTCGTGTGTCGCCGAGAGCGTGGACGGCAGCCGGCTCTACATCGCCGACTTCGAGGGGCGCGTGGCGCTCTACTCGGTGGCCTCGGCCACGCCGTCGCTGCTGGCCCGGATGGCGACGCCGGAGGCTCTGGCGGGTCCGGCGGCACGAGAGCTGGAGCGCGCGGGGGTCTAGCGGAGCGACCGATGCCGGCCGAGGGACGAGGCCGGCGCTAGGTGCAGTTCAGCGAGACCGAGATCGTCTGGCTGGTGATCACCCGGACCGCGCCGGGTTCATCGTCGCCGACGACGCCGACGTACTCGCTGTTGGTCTGCGGATTCCGCACATTGGTCACCACACAGTCGGCCAGCGGTCCGGCGCCCACCCGGTCGATGTTGACGGTGTAGCCCTGGGCCTGAAGATTCGCAATGGTCTCGGCGGCGGTCTGATCTGCCGCTGCCACCCCGGCCGGACCGGCGAGCAGGCCGAACCCGGCCGTCGCCAGCGCTGCGATTGTCATTGCCGTACGCATAACCGTCTCCTTGGATTGCACCCCGGCGATCACTACTGAAAATACATCGCTGCGCCGCTGTGGAACGTTGCTGTTCAAGCCCCACGCGGTGCGTACATGATGACCGCGACGCCGAGTAGGCAGATGAGGGCGCCGGTCACGTCCCAGCGGTCGGGCCGGAAGCCGTCCAGCGCCATGCCCCATGCCAGGGATCCGGCCACGAACACCCCGCCGTAGGCGGCCAGGATGCGACCGAAATTGGCGTCGGACTGCAAAGTGGCGACAAATCCGTAGATGCCCAGCGCGGCGACACCCAGCCCGATCCACACCCAGCCGCGATGTTCGCGCACGCCCTGCCACACCAGCCAGGCCCCGCCGATCTCGAATACCGCCGCCACTGCGAACAACAGGACCGACTTGGCAACCATCACGGCGGCCAACCTATGCGATCAGGGCCCACCGATAGGCGCTGCGCGGTATCCGCGCGCCGAAATCACCGGTGCGCGGGCTTGGTTTCCGGTGGGGTGTCATCGCCTTCGGCCTGATCCGGCTGGGTGCCGGCGCCGCTGGTCTTCATAGCGGGATCGCCGTCGGGGTCGATGCCGGTGGTGTCGTCCGGACGCCCGCTGTCGTGTGATGTCATGCGCGGCGCGTACCCGCTGCCGCGCGGTCCAACCGGTGTGCTCAGCGTTCGGCGCGTTGATAGGCGGTGACGACGGCCGCCCCGCCGAGACCGATGTTGTGCTGTAGCGCGGCGCTGACGTCGTCGACCTGACGTTTGTCCGCCGTGCCGCGCAGCTGCCAGGTCAGCTCGGCGCACTGGGCCAGGCCGGTGGCCCCCAGCGGATGGCCCTTGGAGATCAGTCCGCCGGATGGGTTGACCACCCAGCGGCCGCCGTAGGTGGTGTCGTTCTTGTCGATCAGCGCCGGAGCCTCACCCTCGCCGCACAGTCCCAGGGCTTCGTAGAGCAGCAACTCGTTGGCCGAGAAGCAGTCGTGCAGTTCGATCACCTGGAAGTCTTCGGGGCCAAGCCCGGATTGGTGGTACACCTGTTGTGCCGCTTGCACATTCATGCCGTAACCGATGATGTTGCGGGCACTGCCGTCGAAGGTGCTGGCGAAGTCGGTGGTCATGGCCTGCCCGACGATCTCGACGGCCTGACCGGCCAGGCCGTGCTTGTCGACGAAGGCCTCGCTGGCCAGGATGGCCGCACCGGAGCCGTCGGAGGTGGGGGAGCACTGCAGCTTGGTCAGCGGGTCGGAGATCATCCGGGCGCCGAGGATGTCGTCGAGGGTGTACTCGTCCTGAAACTGGGCGTACGGGTTGTTGACCGAATGCTTGTGGTTCTTGTGGCCGATCTTCGCGAAGTGCTCGGCGGTGGTTCCGTATTTCTTCATGTGCTCGCGCCCGGCGGCGCCGAACATCCACGGTGCCACCGGGAACGCCATCTCGTCGATCTCGTTGAGCGCCACGATGTGACGCATCATCGGCGACTCACGGTCATCCGCGCCGCCGCCCAGGGATCCCGGTTGCATCTTCTCGAAACCCAGTGCCAGCGTGCAGTCGGCCAGCCCGCCGCGGATGGCCTGTGCCGCGAGGAACAGCGCGGTGGATCCGGTGGAGCAGTTGTTGTTGACGTTGACGATCGGGATGCCCGTCATGCCCAGTTCGTAGAGTGCACGCTGCCCCGATGTCGAGTCACCCGAGCAGTAGCCCACATAGCCCTGCTGGATCTCGGTGTAGTCGATGCCGGCGTCCTCGAGCGCCTTGGTGCCCGACTCCTTGGCCATCTGCGGGTAGTCCCAGCCCTCGCGGCGGCCGGGCTTCTCGAACTTGGTCATACCGACGCCGACGACGAACACTTTGTTGGGCATGAGCACAAAACATACAGATGGCAGCCGGTTTCGTGTAGACCTAAATAGAACGTGTTCTAACTGTCTCCAGGAGGGTTCGGTGGCGCTCAAGGTCGTGCAGTGGGCAACCGGAGGCGTGGGCGTCGCCGCCATCAAAGGGGTGTTGGAACATCCCGACCTCGAACTCGTCGGATGCTGGGTGCACGCGGAGTCCAAAGACGGCAAGGACGTCGGCGAACTCATCGGCACGGAGCCGGTGGGTGTCCGGGCCACCACCAGCGTCGACGACATCCTGGCCCTGGACGCCGACGCGGTGATCTACGCTCCACTGCTGCCCAACCCCGACGAGGTGGCGGCCCTGCTGCGGTCGGGCAAGAACGTCGTCACTCCCGTCGGTTGGGTCTATCCGAGTGAACGCCAGGGCGCCGCGCTGGCTCGAGCCGGCGCCGAAGGTGGCGCCACGCTGCACGGCACGGGTATCGCGCCCGGCGGGATCAGCGAGAAGTTCCCGTTGCTGCTGTCGGTGATGTCCACCGGGGTGACGTTTGTGCGGGCCGAGGAATTCTCTGATCTGCGCACATATCTGGCACCGGATGTGGTGCGCCATGTCATGGGTTTCGGGGACACCCCGGACAAGGCACTTTCAGGGCCGATGCAGAAGCTGCTCGACGGTGGATTCATTCAAGCGGTGCGGATGATCGTCGACGGGATGGGATTCAGGGCAGACCCGAAAGTGCGTGCCACGCAGGAGATCGCGGTGGCCACGGCCCCCATCGACTCGCCGATCGGCGTGATCGAACCAGGGCAGGTAGCAGGCCGCAGATTCCACTGGGAGGCGCTCGTCGACGGCGAGCCCGTTGCCCGGGTGACGGTGAACTGGCTCATGGGTGAGGAAAACCTGGATCCGGCTTGGGATTTCGGCCCCGAGGGTCAGCGCTACGAGATGGAGATCAAGGGCAACCCGGATTTCACGGTCGTGGTCAGGGGCTTCCAGTCGGAATACGGTGCAGACGACGAGCACGAAGCCGGTGTGGTGGCCACCGCCGCGCACTGCGTCAACTCGATCCCGGCGGTGTGCGCCGCCAAGCCCGGGATCGCCACCTACTTCGATCTACCGCTGTTCTCCGCCAAGGCAGCCCCACATCTGGCCAGACCGGCACACCCCTGATGTGGTTGGCGAACGGCGAGGCGGGTATCCGCTCGTCATGTCTTCCAAACGTTGGGGGTGGACACGGCACCTCGCCGTGCTCGGTGGTTTCGAGATGATTTTCGCGGGTGTGGCCGCAGTGGGGATTTTCCTGACCGCGGCGGCGCTCGGAGTACTCAGTGGTGCGGTCGCCGTCGCCGCGACCGCAGTGGTGTTGTTGGTGATGGGCATGCTGCTGCTGCGGTCCAGCTCAAAGGGCGGCGGGCTGTTGGATGCCCGCCGCACCAAGCTGCGCCGGCTGATCTACAAAGCGCAGTACCGGCAGCACTGATCAGCTGCTGGGTGTCTGCCGGTCCGCGTCCGGGTGGGTCTTGACGTACTCGGCCTCGACCCGGCGCACGCGCCGGCGTTCCTTGCTCAGCCAGCCGAAGCCGGCGAACGCCAGCACCGCGGCGATGACGACTGCGACGACCCCCAGGATGGGGTGGCCCGCGGCGAACCCGAACAAGCCGATCACCAGCGACACCACCGCCAGACCGATGGCGATCAAGGCGGGGAATGCCCTGGTGTTCTTCATGTTCTGGCCGGCATGTTTGCGTGTGGTCCGGACATGATCGACAGGATCATCGGCCTTGTTACCCATTGGCTCTCTCCTTGTCTGGACGCCCTTCGATTGCGGGTGTTTTGTGCGTACCCGGCGGCCTTGAATTGAAACGGTGCGCTGAGGGTCGGGCATGACCTTTCATCACGGTGAGGCGAGCGGTCACCGAGCGTCAATTCCGAAGTGGCACACTCGACAACCGTGACGAACAAGCGCGGACTCGTGTTGGCCGGCGGTGGTCTGGCCGGTATCGCCTGGGAGACCGGCGTGCTGTTGGGCATCGCCGACGAAGAACCCGAAGCCGCCGCCGCGGTGCTGCGCAGCGATGTGCTGGTCGGTACCTCCGCCGGGGCGGCGGTCGCCGCCCAGATCAGCAGTGGTGTGCCGTTGCCGGAGCTGTTCGACCGGCAGGTCGCGGGAACGGTCCGCGAGATCGACCCCGGCATCGGAATCGAGGCGATCACCGAGCTGTTCATCACGGCCATGCTGGTGCCGGACACCACCCGCGAGCAGAAGCTGCAGCGCATCGGGGCCATCGCCACCAAGGCCGACACCGTCGCCGAGCCGGTCCGGCGTCAGGTGATCGCCGATCGGCTGCCGTCCCACGAGTGGCCGGACCGAACGCTGCGGCTCACCGGTATCGACGTCGAGACCGGCGAGCTCACGGTTTTCGACCGCCACAGCGGGGTGTCGCTGGTGGAGGCGGTGGCAGCCAGTTGCGCGGTGCCGGGTGCGTGGCCGCCGGTGACCATCGGGGGACGGCGCTACATGGACGGCGGGGTGGGCAGCACCGTCAACATGTCGGTGGCCTCGGACTGCGACGCGGTACTGGTGCTGCTGCCGTCGGGGGAGAACTCACCGTCCCCGTTCGGCGGCGGCGCCGCCGAGGAGATCAGAGCTTTCCCTGTGCCGACGCTGGCGCTGTTCGCCGACGAGGAGGCCTTGTCGGCCTTCGGCGCCAATCCGCTGGACCCGCAGTGCCGCAAGCCTTCTGCAGTGGCCGGACGAGCGCAGGGGCGGCGCTGCGCCGCGGCGGTCGCCGAGTTCATCAGCCGTTAGGCCGACGGCTCGACGTCCGGTAGGTGCAGCGAGTCGAACGCAGCGACCGCCAATTCCTGCCCGATGTCGATCACCTCGGCGGCGCGGTGGAACTCCAGGCTGCGGCACGCGGTGCGGGGAACTTCGATCAGCAGGTCGGGCGGGTACGCCGCCAGGGTGTGCCGGGCCAGCGCGGCCTGGGCGATGTCGATGGTCCGGTTCATCACCTCGAAGCTGCCCAGCTTCGGTGCGGGAGATTCCTTGTCGGCGTCCACCAGCTCGTCGTCGCTGGAGGTGGTGAACCGGCTCAGTACCGACTTGGCCGAGGGGGTGTCGAGTACCGACCGCGCGGCCTTGGTGTCCAGCAGCGCCGATGTGCTGCGCCACACCCGGTTCATCCATTCGGTGCCCGCCCGGCTTTCGACGGCGGCGGCGGGCTGGCGAGGATCGTTGCCCGCCAGGCTGATTGCGATCGTCAGGTCGGCGTTGACCGCGGAGATGGGCGCCATGGGCAGCGGGTCCAGGATTCCACCGTCGGCCAGGAGCCGGCCGTCGAGCACGTGCGGGGTGATCACGCCCGGGATGGCGATGGAGGCGCGGATGGCGGCGTCCACCGGGCCGCGTTGCAACCACACCGATTTGCCGGCGATCAGGTCGGTCGACACCGCGGTGTAGGGGATCGGGAGGTCCTCGATGGTGACGTCGCCCAAGATGTCACGGACCGAATCGAGGATCTTCTCGGCCCGCAGCACGCCGGCCGCGCTGATCGACGGATCCAGTAACCGCAACACCGCGCGTTGGGTCAGCGACCTCGCCCAGTCGGTGTACTCGTCCAACTTGCCTGCGGCGTACAGTCCGCCGACCAGCGCGCCCATGGACGACCCGGAGATCCCGACGACCTGATGGCCGCGGTCGAGCAGTTCGTTGATCACCCCGATGTGGGCGTAGCCGCGCGCCCCACCACTGCCAAGGCACAGCGCCACCCGCATCGCTACATTCTGGCGTGATTCGCCGCAGCCGCAATGGGTAACCCCTGTGTCCGTGATCGGGAAACTTCGCAGCGTGGTGCTCGACTGCAGGAATCCGCGGCTGCTGGCCGCGTTCTACGCCGAGCTGATCGGCGGGCAGGTGCAGATCGACGACGAGACCTGGGTGGTGCTGACGGATCCGCAGAACCGCCGGCTGGCTTTCCAGCTGGCCCCGGAGCACGAACCTCCGGTCTTCCCCGACCGGCGCGGTTCGCAGCAGTTCCATCTCGACATCGAGGTCGACGATATCGAGGCCGCCCAGGCCAAGGTGCTGGCACTGGGCGCCAGCCGCGTGACAGATGCGTTGGACGAGAACGATTTCCGGGTGTTCCGCGATCCGGCCGGTCATACGTTCTGTCTGGTGTTCAACGTCTGATCACCGGGACCAGCAGCCGCGGTTCGCGCCCGTCACCCCACTGCAGCGTGCACGTGCCGCGCGGGCCCGGTGCGTACGCGGCGGGCATCTGGCCGGTCAGCGGGTTCGTCGGCCACAGCCACCGGCCGGCCACCACCAGGCGCACCTGCTCGCCGGCCCGGAACAGCGTCGACGAGGGGCCCAACGGAATGTCCACCTGCACCACCTCACCGGCGTGCATGGGCCGGGGGTGGCGGTAGGTGGGCACCGGTTCGAAGGGGGTCGACGTAGCCTCGTCCAGTTCGCGCATCGACGCCTTCAGCCATCCCGTCGTCACCCGGTCACGGCCGAAGCCGTAAGACCCTTCGAAGGCCACATACTCTGTCCCACGCCACTTTTCGACGCCGACGAAGAGGTCCACATCGTCGGCACCCGTCATCGACACGAACAGCCGGACAGTCATGGGTCCGGTCAGCTCCGTGTCGGACGGGACCGTCCACCCGAAGCGAGCGCCACCGGTGCGGGTGTCGAAACTGATCGCACCCGCGGTCTGCGGTACGGCGGTGGTGAGCCCGTCGGAGCCCAGGTACAGCGGTGTCCACCGCGTCGACGGCAGCGGCCAGCTGTCCTCGTCGCGGACCGCGGCGATCCGGTCCCGGCTTTCGCGCACTTCCAGGCGCACCGCAGGCAGCGGCGGGTCTTCGGCGTTGCGCAGATGCCGGTTCAGGAAGCTGAGCTGTGCGGCTCGGGCCTCGTCGGAGTAGAACGTCGCCCACTTACCGGAGCGGTGGGTGTACAGATGCCGATCGGGGGAGCCGATGTTCTGGTATCCGCGGATCGAGCCGCGGCTGTGCAGGTTGTTGTCCGAGAAACTGCCACAGATCAGGGCGGGCACCTCGATGGCGCCGAGGCCCGGTGTCACCGATTCCCAGAACTCGTCGCGCACCGGGTGTTTCTTGTTCTGCTGCGCGATGTCGTAGGTCAACCGGTTGTTCTTCAGCCCCCGCGCCCACATCTTCACGAAGCCCACCTCTTGGATGCCGCCCGGCCGCAGTAGATCGCGGTACGGATCGGTCATGCCCTCCCACGGCACGATCGCCTTCAGGTGAGGGGGCTTGTGCGCCGCGGCATTCCATTGCGAGATGGCCAGATACGAGACGCCGATCATCCCGACCGCCCCCGTGCTCCACGGCTGGGAAGCCGCCCACTCGATCAGATCGCGGGTGTCCTCACCTTCTGCACCGGTCAACAGCGAGCCCACTCCGTCGGAGGTGCCGCACCCGCGCAGATCGCAGTTGACCACCACGAATCCGTGTCCGGTCCACCAGGCGGGATCGGGTGCCTCCCAGCTGGTCAGTGACGAGAACCGGACCCGCGCGGTCTGTCGCAAGACCCGGTACTGGAACGGAATGGTGTAGCCGCGCCCGAAGCGGCGTCGGCGGGGGAGGTTGTCCTTGCCGTAGGGATGCGCGCACAGCAGCACCGGGAAGGGCCCGTCGCCGGGTGGCCGATACACGTTGACGCGCAGGACGGTGCCGTCGCGCACGGTCACCGCAACGTTGTTGTCGATCACTACCGAACCAGGCGGCGGGTCGTAGACCTCGACCGTGGGGCGGGCGATCCGGTGAATGCGGGTCAGTGCGTATCGCAGCGCGCCGGGCCGGCGCCAGGGGCGATCGGGTGCAGCAGCGTCGGCGCTCATAGTTTCACGCTACGTTGAAACTAGTCTCAACGCAACGGGAAACTCGCGGTTACCATGACAGCCATGGCGAAGAAGCCGGCAACACCCGGCCCCAGGGACGAGCGAGGGGTGTTGGCGGCACGCATCCTGCGGGCCGCGCGGGACGCTTTCGCCGAAACGGGCTGGGCCGGCACCACCATCCGCTCGGTGGCGCGGGCCGCCGACGTCGACCCGGCGCTGGTCTACCACTACTTCGGCTCCAAAGAGGCCCTGCTCGACGCGGCCACCGCACCGGAACCGCGATTCCTCGAGCGGGTCGCAGCCACCTGGACGGTCCCACAGCCCGAACTGGGCCGCGCTCTGGTCGAAGTGCTGCTGGCCAACTGGGCCGACGACGAGATCGGCCCGTCGCTGCGGGCGGTGCTGCAGACCGCGGCACACGAACCCCGCACCCGCGAAAAGCTGCGGCTCGTGGTGGAGCGCAGCTTGATGGGGGTGTCCCAGCTCGGCGCCGACGAGCGCGACCGACTGGTCCGCAGCGGACTCATCGCCTCGCAGCTGATGGGCTTCGCGCTGATGCGGTTCGTGTGGAAGATCGAACCGGTGGCGTCGATGAGCGAAGCCGAGGCGGTCGACGCCCTGGCGCCCACCTTGCAGCGGTACATCGAAGGCGATCTGACGGGTCGTTGAGCGGGCTTCCGCTCAGCGTGATTGGAACTCGCCGATCACCCGCACTCGTCGTTGGCGGCACCGTTGACGGCCATCACCACGCCGGCCTGCTGGGCGGGTGTCAGCTGTGCCCACGTGGTGTCGAACGTGCCGGGACCGACGGCGCCCGGAGCCTGCAGCACCTTGAGGTAGGCCTCGGCCAGAGTTTGCGGGTCGCCTTGCTGACCCTCCATCCACAGCTTGGCTGCTCGGCACGCCTGCCCGTACTGCGATTCCGTGGCGTCGGCCGGAACATCCACCTTGGTGGTGACCCCGCCGGGGGACACCCCGACGGCCTCCGGCGGGGTGGGCTCGGCCGGCAACGGCGGCAGATCCGAGGTCGTCGTGGGGCTCGACGTGGCCGGCGCAGACTCGTCGCCCCGTTCGTCTCCCGAGCACCCGGCGACCGCCAGGATGACCGCGCCGGCCCCGATGGCCGCAAGCACGTGGCTGCACATGCCGACCAATCTATGCAACACTGTCCGACGTGATGAAGCGCATCGGATTCCGGGAGTGTTGTCGGGCTCGTTGAGCCACCCCAACCCCATCCGCTGCCGTCTCCTGGAGCTTCATTCCCATGACCGTCGTCGCGCCGTCACCCCTGCACGTCTCTGATATCCCGTCCGTCTCCGGACCCACCCGCCTGCGTCTGCCGGATCTGCTGCATGCCACCGACCGCACCGCCAACGACGTCCTCGAAGGGCGTTACAACCACCTGTTGCCGCCGGGCGGGGTCCCGACGGACCGGCGCTGGTTCACCCGCGTGCACGGTGACGACGAACTGGACGTGTGGCTGATCAGCTGGGTGCGCGGCCACGCCACCGAGCTGCACGATCATGGCGGCTCGCTCGGTGCGCTCACCCTGTTGTCCGGCGCGCTGGACGAATTCCGTTGGGACGGAGGCCAACTGCGTCGTCGTCGGATCGAGGCCGGCGACCAGGCCGCTTTCCCGCTCGGCTGGGTGCACGATGTGGTGTGGGCGCCCAGCACTCCCGTCACGATCAGTGAGCCCACACTGTCGGTGCACGCCTACTCACCGCCGCTGACCGCCATGTCCTACTACGAGGTGACCGACCGGAGTACGCTGCGCCGCAAGCGCACCGAACTCACCGATCACCCGGAGAAGGAATGACCAGCCGCGTAGACACCCTCCTCGAGACCGCCCGCGCGCGGCTGAACCGGATCGAAGCCGCCGACGTGCCCGAAGCCGTGGACCGGGGGGCGCTGCTGGTCGACATCCGTCCGGCGGCATTGCGCGCCCGCGAAGGCGAGGTTCCGGCGGCCCTGGTGATCGAACGCAACTACCTCGAATGGCGCTGCGATCCCACCAGCGATGCGAAGATCCCGGAAGCCACCGGTGACGATGTGGAGTGGTTGATCCTCTGCTCGGAGGGCTACACCTCGAGCCTGGCCGCCGCAGCTCTGCACGACCTCGGTTTGCACCGCGCCACCGATGTGGTGGGCGGCTACCAGGCGTTGGCCGCGGCCGGGGTGCTGGACAAACTGACGTAGCGGGCTATTCGTCCGAGTGCATCATCGGCCGCAGCCGTGCGGTCTTCTCCTCACTCCAGCCCGGAGGCTGCAGGACCGCCGCCCAGCCGTCGACCACACTCTGCACGTAACGGTGGCCATGCCCGTCGGGCACATCGACGGCCACGGCCATATCCGCCGACACCTGCAGGAACGTCACCACCGGGATCCAGTGCACGCTCGACAGCACGTCGTAACCGCGGCGCTCCTTGAGCCAATCCGGTTCGGAGAACAGCAGATCCGGATTCCACCAGGCGATCGGATCGGAGGCGTGCTGGAGGTACACCACGCGCGGTGTGGCCCACGCTTGATCGGGACGGTTCAGATCCTCGGGGCGTGCGGCGAACCGGACGTTTTCGCCGTTGTCGTAGATCGGTAGCCACTCGGGTGACCCCGGGTCGCGGGTGCGGGTCAGCTCGGTCCACATGGTGTTGTTGAACGTCGGACCGGAGAACAACGCACCATCGGTGCGGGCGATGATGTTGTTGAGGCTCAGGAACGGCGCCTCGCCGCCGAAGGAACCGAGACTCTCGCCGAACACCACCAGCTTGGGCCGCTGCGCCTCCGGCATCTCCCGGATCAGCCCGTCGACGGCCTCGAACAGCGCCTGCCCGGCTTGGCGCGCATTCTCCTTGTCGACCAGGAACGACAGCCAGCTCGGCAGGAACGAGTACTGCATCGACACGATCGCGGTGTCGCCGTTGTACATGTACTCCAAGGCGTCGGCCTCGGCCTCGTTGATCCACCCGGTGCCGGTGGTGGTGGCCACCGCGACGACGGCCCGGTCCAGGCCGCCGGTGCGCTGCAATTCGCGGGCCGCCAGCTCGGCGGTGGCGTAGATGCCGTCGGCGGAGTTCAGCCCCGCATACGCCCGGATCGGTTCGGTGGCGGGTGCCCCGTTGAACTCGCTGAGCTGCGCGACGGTCGGGCCGCTGCCGACGAAATTGCGGCCCTGGTGGCCCAGTGACGACCAGCTGACCAGGGACTCGGGCCCACCCGAACGCAATGTGGTGGCGGGAGCCGGGTTGTCCGGGCTCTCTTCGTTGTTCACGGCTTCGAACGAATTGTTCAGCGTGCTCATGGCGAACCGGACGACGATACCGTTCAGGAGCGCGATGGTCAGCGCCACCAACAGCAGCACCACGACCGTCGCCGAAACCCGCGGCGGCGCAACACGATCCAGCTGGCGGACCAGGAACCGCACCAGCCTGCCGACCAGCTGGCCGAGCTCGACGAACAGGAACAGCACCACGATGCCGATGACCGCCGTCAGAGGATGATCGAGCCGGTCCAGCCGCGGCACCCCCATCAGGTCGCGCACGTCGTCCTGCCAATGGTGGAACCAGATGATCATCAGGATCTGGCCGATGACGCCCACCACGACAAGGGTCAGCCATGCCCACCGGGGAGCCGGCGGACTGGTTTCCTTGGAGCGCATGAACCGCACCAGCCAGACCGTGAAAACTCCGAGGCCGTAACCGATCGCGCCGCACGCACCGCTCACGATGCCCTGGAACAGCGGACCGCGGGGCAGTAGCGACGGGGTGAGCGACAGCCAGATCATGAGCAGGCCGCCGGCCGTGCCGACGAAGGTGTAGTGCCGCACCCACCAGGGCGCCCGAGCGGGTGCGGTGGCCTGTTCTGCCTGGGGTTCTTCAGCCGCGGCCGTGACTGTCACGCATGCACTTTAGCGGTGCGTGAAGTTTGCAGCGCGTTTCTCGGTGAACGCGTTCATACCTTCGGTCTGATCGTCGGTGGCGAACGCCGAGTGGAACAGCCGCCGCTCGTACAGGATGCCTTCGGCCAGGGTGACCTCGAAGGACCGGTTGACGGCCTCCTTGGCCATCCGGGCTGCGGGCAGCGACATCTGGGAGACGGTGGTCGCGACGGCCTTGGCCTCGGTGAGCAGCTCGGCGGCCGGCACCACCCGTGACACCAGCCCGGCGCGGTCGGCTTCCTCGGCGCCGATGGTGCGGCCGGTGAGGATCAGGTCCATGGCCTTGGCCTTGCCGATCGCGCGGGTGAGGCGCTGGCTACCGCCCATTCCGGGCAGGACGCCGAGTTTGATCTCCGGCTGACCGAATTTCGCGGTGTCGGCCGCGATCAGGATGTCGCACATCATCGCCAGCTCGCAGCCCCCGCCCAGGGCGTACCCGGCCACCGCCGCGATGGTCGGGGTGCGGACCGCGGCGAATGCGCCCCAGCCGGCGAAGAAGTCGGAACCGAACATCTCGCCGAACGACTTGTCGGCCATCTCCTTGATGTCCGCGCCGGCGGCGAAGGCCTTCTCGTTGCCGGTCACGATGATGGCGCCGACACCGGGGTCGTTGTCGAGTTCGGCTGCGGCGGTGGTGACTTCGGCCATCACCTGACTGTTGAGCGCGTTGAGCGCCTTGGGCCGGTTCAAGGTGATGGTGGCGACGCGGTCATCGCGCTCGACGAGGATGGTCTCGAAGCTGGACATGGTTCTCCTAGAAACTCAGGTCGGGATCGACGGGCTGGAAGTAGGCGTCGATGTCGGCGTCGGTGACAGCCGCGGAGGACGACGGTGACCACTTGGGGTCGCGGTCCTTGTCGACCAGCTGGGCGCGGATGCCCTCGGCGAAATCGTGGCTGCGCAGCGACGCGCACGAGACGCGGTACTCCTGGATCAGCGCCTCCTCCAGCGTCTCGTGATCGGCGGCCCGGCGGATGGCTTCGCGGGTGACGGCCACCGAGACGGGGGAGCGCCCGGCGATGACGTCGGCGGCGGCGTTGGCCGGCCCGGCGTCGTGGCCGCGCAGACCGGCCACGATCTCGAGCAGCGGCTTGGGGTCCTTGGCGGTGCCGAAGCACTCGTCGATCCAATCCCGTTGCGCGGCAAGGTTGCTGGCCGGAGGCTGCACGGTGTACCGGCTGAGTGCGGCGTCGATACCGTCGGTGGCGATGGCGCTGCTGAACTCGGTCAGCTTGTCATGCGGAACGAAATGGTCGGCGAAACCGAGTTCGATCGCGTCCGCCCCGGTGAACGTCGAACCCGTCAACGCGGCGTAGAGGCCGAGCCCGCCCGGGGTCTGCGCCAGCACGTAGGTGCCGCCGACGTCGGGAATGAAGCCGATGCCGACCTCCGGCATGGCCAGCTTGGTGGTGTCGGTGACCACGCGGACGCTGCCGTGCACACTGAGCCCGACCCCGCCGCCCATCACGATGCCGTCCATCAACGCCACGTAGGGCTTGGGGTAGCGGCCGATCAGCCCGTTGAGCCGGTACTCGTCGTACCAGAACCTGCGGGCCTCGGCGCCGTCCTCGAGGGCGCTGCGCCGCAGTGCCACCACGTCGCCGCCGGCGCACAAGCCGCGCTCGCCCGCACCGTCGAGCACCACCGTCGCGATGGCGTCATCGGCAGCCCAGGCGGTCAGGACCTCGGTGAGGCGGGAGACCATGTTCTGGTTCAGCGAGTTGATGGCCTTCGGCCGGTTCAGCGTCACGAACCCGACGCCGCCGTCGATTCGGGTGAGGATCTCGTCGGTCACGGTGCAATGGTAGGACATCCTAGTAACCCGTGGCCCGGCACCTCGGAACGGCTCCCACAGGTAGCCTCATCACCGAGAAAACACTGAGAATTGACCTTGAAGACGGGAACCGATGGCAGGTTTCTGTTCGTTGAGCCAGTGTTCGTGTAAGACTTCCAGGGACCTCACAGGAAAGGAATCGACGGTGCGGGAATCCAGCAACCCGGTATTCCGCTCGCTGCCCAAGCAGCAGGGCGGGTACGCGACATTTGGCTCCGGTGCTGCCGGCGCCGCGACGGCCCAGGTACATCAGGGCTTTGAGCAGCAGTACTCCACCCCGCCGCAGACCGGTGTCTCGCGGCCTCTGACCATCGACGACGTGGTCACCAAGACCGGCATCACGCTGGTCCTGCTGTCCGCCGTCGCTGCTGTTTCGTATTTCATGGTGGGCTCCAACCCCGGTCTCGCCATGCCGTTCACCCTGGTGGGCGGTCTCGGCGGTCTGGTGCTGGTGCTGATCGCCACCTTCGGCCGCAAGCAGGACAACCCGGCCATCGTGCTCAGCTACGCGGCGCTCGAGGGCCTGTTCCTCGGGGCGGTGTCGTTCCTGCTGACCTTCAACATCCAGGGCGCCAGCGCAGGCGCGCTGATCTCGCAGGCGGTGCTCGGCACCTTCGGCGTGTTCTTCGGCATGTTGGTGGTCTACAAGACCGGCGCCATCCGCGTCACCCCGAAGTTCACCCGGATGCTCGTCGCCGGCATGATCGGTGTGCTCGTCCTGGCGCTGGGCAACTTCGTGTTCGCGATGTTCACCGACGGTGCCGGCCCGCTGCGTGACGGCGGCCCGATCGCCATCATCTTCTCGCTGGTGTGCATCGGGCTGGCGGCGTTCAGCTTCCTGCTCGACTTCGATGCCGCTGACCAGATGATCCGCGCCGGTGCGCCGGAGAAGGCCGCCTGGGGCGTCGCCCTCGGCCTGACCGTCACCCTGGTGTGGCTGTACATCGAGATCCTGCGTCTGCTGAGCTACTTCCAGAACGACTAGCTCCAGACCTAGAGAGGCCCGGTCCCGAAAGGGACCGGGCCTTTTGTATTGCCTTGTATTGCCGCCGAGACTGCTGACAGTGCGGCTTTTGTCGACATCCCGCACTCCCGGCAGTCTCGGCGGGAACGAGTTAGGAGAGGCGCTCCAGGACCATCGCCATGCCCTGCCCGCCGCCGACGCACATGGTCTCCAGGCCGAAGGTCTTGTCGTAGGTCGAGAGGTTGTTCAGCAGCGTCGCGGTGATGCGGGCGCCGGTCATGCCGAACGGGTGGCCCAGCGCGATGGCGCCGCCGGAGACGTTCAGCTTGTCCTCGTCCATCCCGAGCTCGCGGGCCGAGCCCAGCACCTGCACGGCGAACGCCTCGTTGATCTCGTAGAGGTCGATATCGGACAGCGACAACTTCGCGTTGCCCAGTGCCTTCTTGACGGCCTCGATGGGGCCCAGGCCCATGATCTCCGGCGACAGCCCGGACACCCCGGTCGACACCACCCGCGCCAGCGGTGTCAGGCCCAGCTCCTTGGCCTTGACATCGCTCATGATCACCAGTGCCGCCGCGCCGTCGTTCAGCGGGCAGGCGTTGCCGGCGGTGATGGTGCCATTCGGCCGGAACACCGGCTTGAGCTGGCTGATCTTCTCGTACGTGGTGCCGGCCCGGGGGCCGTCATCGGTGGAGACGACGGTGCCGTCGGGCAGCGTCACGGGCGAGATCTCACGCTCGAAGAAGCCGTTCTTGATGGCCTCCTCGGCACGGTTCTGCGACCGCACACCCCAGTGGTCCTGATCCTCGCGGCTGATGCCGGTGAAGTTGGCGACGTTCTCGGCGGTCTGCCCCATCGCGATGTAGACGTCCGGTACCAAGCCGTCGGCGCGCGGGTCGTGCCACTCGTCGGCGCCTGCGGCCTGCTCGGCGGTGCGCTCCTGCGCCTCGTCGAAGAACGGGTTCTTGCTGTTGGGAGCGCCGTCGGCGGCACCGATCCCGAAGCGCGACACCGCCTCCACGCCCGCGGAGATGAACACGTCACCCTCGCCGGCCTTGATGGCATGGAACGCCATCCGCGTGGTCTGCAACGACGATGAGCAGTACCGGTTGACCGTGGTGCCGGGCAGGAAGTCGTATCCCAGCTCGACGGCCACGGCCCGGCCGATGTTGTAGCCGGCCTCACCGGCGGGCTGAGCGCAGCCCATGATCAGGTCGTCGATGTCCTTGGGGTCGAGGGCAGGCACCTTGTCCAACACCGCGCGCACCATCTGGGCGGCCAGGTCATCGGTGCGGATGGAGGCCAGGGATCCTTTGACCGCCCGGCCGATCGGTGACCGTGCGGTGGCGACGATGACGGCTTCAGGCATGGGTGCCTCCTTCACGACTTGAACAAGTGCTTGGTTGCCTCAAACGCTAGCCGCTGTGGCCATAACGGGTGCGGGCACCCCGGTGGTGCGGCGCGGCCACGACCTGGCCAGCATCCGCAGTCGCGTGATCAGCGAGCGGTTCTCGGCGCCGCGCGACTCCCACGGCAGTTCGCCGCTCCACTCGCCGAGCGCGTAGCACAACCCCGGTAACAGCTGCTGGGCCGCGAGGTCATAGCCCGCGGCGGACGGGTGGAAGTGGTCTTCGGAGAACAGCACCTCGGGGGCCTGGTAGAACTCCGGCGAGACCAGGTCGGCGAACGGGACCGGCAGCCCGCCGGCGGCGCGGACCGCCGCGGCCTGCCGCCGCGCGAGGCGCAGCCCGAGGGTGCGGGTGACGAACCGCAGCGGCTGCGGGATCGCGGTGACGACGCCGAAGTCCGGGCAGGTACCCACGACCACCACCGCACCGCTGGCGCGGAGTCGCTTGACGGCGTCCCCGAGACGACGGGCCGAGGCGGCGATGCCGTTGACGGCGGTGATGTCGTTGGCGCCGATCATGATCACGGCGGCATCCGGGGGCGGGCCCGCCACGAACATCGCATCCACCTGGCCGGACAGGCCTTTCGAGGTGGCGCCCACAATTGCCTTGGTGCTCAACCGGATTCGCTTACCCGAGTGTTCGGCCAAACCGCGGGCGATCAGCACGCCGGGCACCTCGTCGGCGTTCTTGCAGCCGTAGCCGGTGGCCGTCGAGTCGCCGAAGATCATCAGGTGGATGTCGAAGGGGACATCGCGTTGCCAGCGCTCGACCGGCCCACCACCGCGGGTGTACACCCCGTCGGCCCGCGGCGGGACATCCCACGATTTCGGGATGACCTCCCGCGCCCGGACGGCCTGACCGCTGAGGAAATTGCGGGCGCCGACCACACTGACAGCCCCGGTCGAACCCACCAACGCGGCAACCGCGAGGGCTGACCGACGCGAGACGCGTGTACCCACGAGCGACAGTTTAGGTGCGAAAGCAACGCGAACATGACCGCCACGAGACCGGAGAATCACGGTCTGATACCAACAGCGGTATCAAAACAGCCTCTTACAACGTTATAAGCGATAGAGATGCCAAGCTAAATAGCCCGGCTACAGGGCAGTCCCATCGCCCCCCGGGAGCACGGCGCTGACAGGCCGCTACAACGACGTAGGGGAGTGTTTGAAATGACTGCACCCAGCAAAGTCGCTGGCGCACCGCGCGCCACCGTCGGCGCCCCGGCCGTCCGCAGGCACCGGAAGTTCCCGGTCAGCGACGGCGCGCCCGTCGAGGTGATCGAGACCGGACCGAGTATTCGAGCCCGCCTCGTGTCGCTGACCTGTCGCATGACGGTCAGACCCACACTCGCCGTGGCCAGTTATGTCCCCAACCTGCCGTGGCCGTGGGGCCTGGTCGATTTCGCCTCGCGCGCCCTGCTGCCACAGGCCGGGACGGTGCGGGCCACCATCGGCCTGCCCAACGCCGACGCCCAGCTGGTCCGTGCACCGGGGGTGTTGCCGGCCGACGGCAAGCGCCGCATCGTGCTCTACATGCACGGCGGGGCGTTTCTGACCTGCGGGGTGAACTCCCACAACCGCATCGTCACCACGCTCTCGCACGCCGCCGATGCGCCCGTGCTGGTGGTCAACTACCGGATGATCCCCAAACACACCATCGGGCAGGCCGTCGACGACTGCCGAGACGCCTACGCCTGGCTGCGGCTGCGCGGCTACGGACCCGACCAGATCGTGCTGGCCGGTGACTCCGCGGGCGGCTATCTGGCGATGGCGCTGTCACAGCGGCTGCAGGCCGAGGGGGAGAAGCCCGCCGCGCTGGTGGCGATCTCCCCGCTGCTGCAGCTGGCCAAGGAGCCCAAACAGGCGCACCCGAACATCAGAACCGATGCGATGTTCCCGCCGAAGGCGTTCGACGCGTTGGTCAGCCTCGTGGCCCGCGCTGCCGCCAGGCACATCGTCGACGGCGAACCCGAACAGGTCTACGAACCCCTCGACCACATCGAGCCAGGCCTGCCCAACACGCTCATTCACGTGTCCGGGTCGGAGGTGCTGTTGCACGACGCCCGGCTGGCGGCGCGCCGGCTGGCCGCCGCGGGCGTGCCGACCGAGGTGCGGGTCTGGCGAGGCCAGGTGCACGATTTCCAGCTGTTTGCGCCCATCGTCCCCGAGGCCAAGCGGTCGCTGCGCCAGATCGGGGAGTACATCCGCGAGGCCACCGGGTAACCACCTCGCCGGGGTAGGCAAAGATGTAGGTATGCGGATCGCGCGGCACATCAGTGAACTCATCGGCAACACCCCGCTGGTCCAGTTGACCTCGGTGGTTCCCGAGGGCGCCGGGACCGTGGTGGCCAAGATCGAGTACCTCAACCCCGGCGGCAGTTCCAAGGACCGCATCGCGGTCAAGATGATCGACGCCGCTGAGGCCGAGGGTCTGCTCAAACCCGGTGGCACCATCGTCGAACCCACCTCCGGAAACACCGGCGTCGGCTTGGCGCTGGTGGCACAGCAGCGGGGCTACAAGTGTGTGTTCGTCTGCCCCGACAAGGTCAGCGAGGACAAACGCAACGTGCTGCGCGCCTACGGCGCCGAAGTGGTCGTCTGCCCCACGGCGGTGGCACCCGACGATCCCGCGTCGTACTACAGCGTTTCCAACCGCCTCGTCGAGGAAATCGAGGGCGCCTGGAAGCCAGACCAGTACTCCAATCCGCACGGCCCCGAGAGTCATTACGAGACAACAGGTCCGGAGATCTGGGCGGACACCGACGGTAAGGTCACCCACTTCGTCGCGGGTGTCGGCACAGGTGGCACCATCACCGGAGCCGGCCGCTACCTCAAAGAGGTTTCCGACGGAGCCGTCAAGGTCGTCGGCGCCGACCCGGAGGGATCGGTGTACTCCGGCGGCACGGGCCGCCCCTACCTGGTGGAGGGCGTCGGAGAGGACTTCTGGCCCAGCGCCTACGACCCCTCGATTCCGGATCAGATCATCGCCGTCTCCGACGCCGACTCGTTCGACATGACGCGCCGGCTGGCGCGCGAAGAAGCCATGCTCGTCGGCGGTTCCTGCGGTATGGCCGTGGTGGCCGCCATCGAGGTGGCCAAACAGGCCGGCCCGGATTCGCTGGTCGTCGTGTTGCTGCCCGACGGGGGCCGCGGCTACATGTCGAAGATCTTCAACGACAACTGGATGTCGTCCTATGGCTTCCTGCGCAGCCGCCTCGACGGTTCCACCGAAGAGGTGACCGTCGGTGATCTACTGCGCGGCAAGTCCGGCGCACTGCCGGATCTGGTGCACACCCATCCGTCGGAAACGGTGCGTGACGCCATCGGAATTCTGCGCGAATACGGCGTTTCGCAGATGCCGGTGGTCGGCGCCGAGCCACCGGTGATGGCAGGCGAAGTGGCGGGCAGTGTTTCCGAACGCGAGCTGCTGTCCGCGGTATTCGAAGGCCGCGCCAAATTGGCCGACGCGGTCGCCCAGCACATGAGCCCGGCTTTGCCATTGGTGGGCGCCGGCGAATTGGTGAGCGCAGCCGCCAAAGACCTGCGTGAATTCGATGCCGTCATGGTGGTCGAAGACGGCAAACCCGTCGGCGTACTGACCCGCAGTGACCTGCTGGGATACCTCTCCGACGGGTCGGCGCGCCGATAGCCGCCCACACCGGGAAAACCGGGTTGGCGGCAGTGGTCAACCGGGCTGTGGCAAAGAATGGCGGCACCCTTCCCGGCCACCGTGAATTCATAACGGTTGCGCTGAATGTCAGCGCGATGAAGTTTGCATTTTGCCGCGCTGTCATGGGCACTCCTCGGGTACTGTAAGGCCGCTCGAATGCAGCTAGCGGTACCCGTGACTGGAAGGCGTCATGACCGAACAACCGCCAGGCCCGCCGCCCGGCAACCATCCGCCTCCGTCATCCAGTGGCGGATTCCCGCCGCCGGGCAGTTTCCCTCCCGGATATCCGCCGCCGGGGGCGTACCCGCCCCCGGGTTACGGGTTCCCGCCGTTCCCCGGTAGCGGTATCGGCCCGCTGCCGACGTCGGCGTACACCCCGTGGATCACCCGGGTGCTCGCCTTCCTGATCGACTACATCCCGTATCTGGTCATCATCGCCATCGGTTGGGGCGTGTTGATGGGAACCCAAGAGTGCGTTGACTTCTCCGACACCGGGTTGGGCGAGATCCTCGGCGAGTCCTACAACAACCAGGTGTGCGGCGCCTCCACCATCGGGCAGACAGCGGTGACACTGGCCGGTCTGATGGGGTTGGCCTACGTGCTGTGGAATTACGGCTACCGGCAGGGCACCACCGGCTCGAGCATCGGCAAGTCGATCATGAAGTTCAAGGTCGTCAGCGAAAAGACCGGGCAGCCACTGGGTTTCGGGCTTTCACTGGTTCGGCAGCTGGCGCATCTGGTCGACTCGCTGATCTGCGGTATCGGCTATCTGTTCCCGCTGTGGGACAACAAGCGCCAGACCCTGGCGGACAAGATCATGACCACGGTCTGTCTGCCCCTCTAGATCCTCGACAACTCGACCCGTGCATCCGCGCGGGCCGCAACCGCACCGTCCATACCAAGGAGCGATGATGACCGAGTACCCGCCGCCTCCGCCCGGCAATTACCCGCCGCCCGGCAATTACCCGCCGCCACCGCCTGGGAATTACCCGCCGCCGCCCCCGTCCGGCGGAGGGTATGTGCCGCCGCCACCCGGGGCCTATGCCCCGCAGGCCGGCTTCCCGCAGGTCCTGCCCAAGGACGCGTACACCCCGTGGTTCACCCGGGTGCTGGCCTGGCTCATCGACAGCCTGATCGTCGGTATCCCGGTGGGCATCGCCCAGGGCATCGCCGTGGCAACTGGGGAGAACGAATGCACCACCGACACCGTTGACGGGTACAGCGCCTACTGCACCTCCACTCCGTCGGCCTTCGGCCTGGTCCTGACACTCGTGGTCGGTCTCGCGGCCTTCGTGTTCGTGATCTGGAATTACGGCTACCGGCAGGGCACCACCGGCTCGACCATCGGCAAGTCCGTGATGAAATTCAAAGTGGTGAGCGAGAAGACCTGGCAGCCAATCGGTTTCGGGCTCTCGATCGTGCGGCAGCTGGCGCACATCATCGACGGTCTGATCTGCTACATCGGCTACCTGTTCCCGCTGTGGGACGCCAAACGCCAGACGATCGCCGACAAGATCATGACGACCGTCTGCGTGCCCACCCAACCCAAACCCTGATCCACGGCGGCCTTGCTGCGTTC
Organism: Mycobacterium sp. Soil_C_30; assembly: GCF_057656995.1. Taxonomy (NCBI): domain Bacteria; kingdom Bacillati; phylum Actinomycetota; class Actinomycetes; order Mycobacteriales; family Mycobacteriaceae; genus Mycobacterium; species Mycobacterium sp. Soil_C_30. The sequence continues at coordinate 125,017 of NZ_JBDGJH010000008.1, forward strand.
ATTACGCTGGCTGAAATGAGCGAGCAGCGCAGCAAGGCCGACGCCCACCGCTGGCAGGGACTGGCCACCAAGGCCATCCACGCCGGATACCGCCCCGACCCCGCCACCGGGGCCGTCAACGCGCCCATCTATGCGAGTTCGACGTTCGCCCAGGACGGCGTGGGCGGGCTGCGTGGCGGATTCGAATACGCCCGCACCGGAAATCCCACCCGCCAGGCGCTGGAAGCGTCGCTGGCCGCCGTCGAGGACGGCACCTTCGGGCGGGCCTTCAGCTCCGGCATGGCCGCCACCGACTGCGTGCTGCGCGCCGTTCTCCGCCCGGGAGATCACATCGTCATCCCCGATGACGCCTACGGCGGCACCTTCCGGTTGATCGACAAGGTGTTCACCCACTGGGGGATCAGCCACACGCCGGTCGCGCTCGGTGACCTCGCGGCCGTCCGCGCTGCCTGCACCGACAGGACCGCACTGATCTGGGTGGAGACACCCACCAATCCGCTGCTGACGATCGCGGATATCGCCGGGATCGCCGAAGTGGCGCGCGAATTCAAAGCAAAAGTGTTGGTGGACAACACCTTTGCCTCGCCTGCGCTGCAGCAGCCGCTGAGGCTGGGCGCCGATATCGTGCTGCACTCCACCACCAAGTACATCGGCGGGCACTCCGATGTGGTGGGCGGAGCGTTGGTGACCGACGACGAGGAGCTCGACACCGCGTTCGCATTCCTGCAGAACGGCGCCGGAGCGGTCCCCGGTCCCTTCGACGCCTACCTGACCATGCGGGGCCTGAAGACGCTGGCACTGCGGATGCAGCGGCACAGCGAGAACGGTGCCGCGGTCGCCGAGTTCCTGGCCGGCCATCCGGCCGTCAGTTCGGTGCTCTACCCGGGCCTGCCCGGGCATCCCAACCACGAGGTCGCGGCCCGGCAGATGAGCGGATTCGGCGGCATGGTGTCGGTGCGGATGGCCGGAGGAATCGAGGCGGCCCGGGAACTGTGCGCGAGGACCGAGATCTTCATCCTCGCCGAGTCGCTGGGCGGGGTGGAATCGCTGATCGAGCATCCGGGTGCGATGACGCACGCCTCCACCGCCGGTTCGCAGCTCGAGGTACCCGCGGATCTGGTGCGGCTGTCCGTGGGGATCGAAGAGATCGGCGATCTGATCGGCGACCTGGAGCAGGCCCTGGCCTAGCAGAACGGCGCGGATCCCCGGAGGGATCCGCGCCGTCCTCGGAACAGCTCAGGCGTGGTAGGGCTCGGCGCTGACCAGTGTCACCTTGACGGTGTTGCCATTGGGCACCGTGTAGGTGCGGGTCTCGCCGACCTTGGCGTCGATCAGCGCGCCACCGAGCGGTGAGTTGGGGGAGTACACCTCGAGCTTGCCGTCGTTGACGGCCTGCTCCCGGGTGCCGATCAGGAAGGTCTCGGTGTCGGATTCGTCACCGTCGTAGTAGACCTTGACCACCGAACCGGGCAGCGCGACACCGGACTGCTTGGGGGCCTCGCCGACCTTGGCGTTGTTCAGCAGCTCCTGCAGCTGACGGATGCGGGCCTCTTCCTGGCCCTGCTGCTCACGCGCCGCGTGGTAGCCGCCGTTCTCGCGCAGGTCGCCCTCTTCGCGACGGTCGTTGATCTCGGCGGCGATGACGGGACGGTTGGCGATCAACTGGTCCAACTCGGCTTTGAGCCGGTCATAGGACTCTTGGGTCAGCCAGGTCACCTGGGTATCAGTCATCTCGCGCTCCTGTCATCTGTGTTGGTCCGCGATATCCGCGTTGGTCAGTCTCGTGACGGTCGCTGTATGCCGGGAGGCTGCCGAGGGTGTGGTAGCCGCGTGTATTGACATCTCACAGCCGCGGTTACACGCGCTATAGACGCAATACACGGTCCCAGCAGGAACCGTGTATCAAGCGAGCATACCACCGGCGGGCCAGCCGATTTTCACGATTTCGCCGGACGGCGTTGGTTGTGTGGATGCCGTCGGCTAGGGCGCCACCAGGTAGCCGGGCACATTGGTGCCGCAGCCGTAGACGTCCCCCACCGCGGGAGGAAGGCTGGTCTTCACCAACCCGCTGACCTGCACCGTTGCTTGATCTGACGGTTCCACCAGCAGCTCGCGGCGACCCGTCTCGCTGCCGTCACGAGAGCGGCCCCGAATGATGCACACCGCCGCCTGCGACGGGTCGGACCGGGTGACGTTGAAGGTCACTTCCACGGTCTGGTCGTCGATCAACCGGTACGCCACCATCTCGCCGTCGACGTCGGTGCTGTTGATCCGCTGGAACCCGATCACCGCCGCGATGCCGCCGAGCGTCACCACCAGCACTGCCAGCGCGATCACGAGCCAGCGCCGGGACCGCCGCGCTGTCGGTTGGCGGCCGTACCGGGACTCCGGGCGGATCAACGGGCCGTCGGTCAAGGGAGGATCACCGTGCTTTCGGGTCCCGACCGGCGGAATGGAACGATCGGGATGGAAGTATTAAGCATGAGGGGCCGATCGTATCGGCACCCGGAACAACGGCGAGACGAAGGCGAACGGTGACCGAACTGCGGCTGATGGCGGTGCACGCGCATCCGGACGACGAGTCCAGCAAGGGTGCCGCGACTATGGCCAAGTATGCGGCCGAGGGCCATCGGGTCATGGTGGTCTCTCTGACCGGCGGCGAGCGTGGTGACATCCTCAACCCCGCGATGGACCTGCCCGACGTGCACGGCCGTATCCACGAGATCCGGCGCGACGAGATGGCACGCGCCGCCGAGATCCTCGGTATCGAGCACGAGTGGCTGGGCTACATCGACTCCGGCTTGCCCGAGGGCGACCCGCTGCCGCCCCTGCCCGAAGACGCCTTCGCGCTGGTTCCGCTGGAGGAACCCGTCGGCAAGCTGGTGCGGTTGATCCGCGAATTCAAACCGCACGTGATGACCACCTACGACGAGAACGGCGGCTATCCGCATCCGGACCACATCCGCTGCCACGAGGTGTCGGTGGCCGCGTACGAGGCGGCCGGCGACTACCGGCTGTACCCCGAGGCGGGCACGCCGTGGACCATCTCCAAGCTCTACTACAACCACGGTTTCCTGCGGCAGCGGATGCAGGTGCTCCAGGACGAGTTCGCCAAACACGATCAGGAGGGGCCGTTCGCCAAGTGGCTGGAGAACTGGGACCCCGACGACGATCTGTTGTCCAAGCGGGTGACCACCCGGATCGAGTGCTCCGACTACTTCGAAGTGCGGGACAAGGCACTGCTGGCCCATGCCACCCAGATCGATCCGAACAGCTTCTTCTTCACCACGCCCATGGAATGGCAGAAGCGCCTGTGGCCCACCGAGGAGTACGAGCTGGCGCGCAGCCGGGTACCGGTTGACCTGCCCGAAGATGATTTGTTCGCCGGGGTCCAACCGTGAACGAGATCTTCCTCGCCGCGGTGACGCTTCTGGCGGAGGAAGCGCCGCCCCGCAACACCGGACCCGACTTCGGCAAGGCCAGCCCGTTCGGGCTGCTGGTGGTGGTGCTGCTCCTGGTCGGCACCTTTGCGCTGGTGTGGTCGATGAACCGCCACCTCAAGCGGTTGCCGGAGTCCTTCGACCCCGAACATCCCGAACCTGATCAGGCGGTGGACGACGGCACCGTCGACCCCGATCCGGCGGAGACCAGCCCGCCGCCCCGGGAGCCCGGTGGCTAATCAGCTCGCCACGGCGACCAGCCCGTATCTGCGCCAGCATGCCGACAATCCGGTGCACTGGGTGGAATGGTCGCCGCGAGCGCTGGCCGAGGCCGCCCGCCGCGACGTGCCGATCCTGCTGTCGATCGGATACGCGGCGTGCCACTGGTGCCATGTGATGGCACACGAGTCGTTCGAGTCCGACGACGTGGCCGAGGTGATGAACGCCGACTTCGTGTGCATCAAGGTCGACCGGGAAGAACGACCCGACCTCGACGCGGTGTACATGAACGCCACCGTCGCGCTGACCGGGCAGGGTGGCTGGCCGATGACCTGCTTCCTGACCCCGGACGGCAGACCGTTCTTCTGCGGCACCTACTACCCGAAAACCCAGTTCCTGCAACTGCTTGCTGCCGTCACCGACACCTGGCGAAGCCGCCGCGGCGACGTCGAGACCGCCTCGGAACAGATCGCCGGTGAACTGCGCGCCATGTCCGGCGCTGTCCCCGGCGGCGGCCCGGAGATCACCGCGGCGCTGTGTGACCATGCCACGGCGGCGGTACTGGCCGACGAGGACGGCGCCCACGGTGGATTCGGGCAGGCACCCAAGTTTCCGCCGTCGGCTCTGCTGGAGGCGTTGCTGCGCAGTCATGAACGCACCGGTGCCGCGCATGTGCTGGCGGTGGTGCAGCGCGCCGGTGCGGCGATGGCGCGCGGCGGTATCTACGACCAGCTGGCCGGTGGATTTGCCCGCTACAGCGTCGACTCCGCTTGGGTGGTACCGCATTTCGAGAAGATGCTGTACGACAACGCGTTGCTGCTGCGGTTCTATGCGCATTGGGCGCGACGCACCGCTGATCCGCTGGCACTGCGCGTGACGGCCCAGACCGCGGACTTCCTGCTGCGCGATCTGGCCGACGGTGAGCTGTTCATCTCGTCGCTCGACGCCGATGCCGACGGCCAGGAAGGGTCCACCTACGTCTGGACGCCCGCGCAGCTGCGCGAGGTCCTGGGCGACGACGACGGCACTTGGGCGGCAAGGGTTTTCCAGGTGACGGACACCGGGACGTTCGAGCACGGCAGTTCCGTGCTGCAACTGCCCGCCGATGTCGACGACGACCGGTTGCGCCGAGTCGGTGCGGCCCTGCTGGCTGCCCGCGCGCAACGGGTGCAGCCCGCCCGCGACGACAAGATCGTGACGGCCTGGAACGGTTTGGCGATCACGGCGCTGTGCGAGGCCGCGGTGGCGCTGCGACGGCCCGACCTCATCGAGGCTGCGCGGCGGTGTGCGTCGGCGCTGCTGGACCGCCACCTGATCGACGGCCGGCTGCGTCGCACCAGCCTGGGTGGCCGGGTCGGTGACGGCGCGGCGATCCTCGAGGACCACGCCGCCCTGGCCACCGGCCTGCTCGCTGTGTACCAGCTGACCGGGGAGTTCCTGGATGCGGCGCGCGGGCTGATCGACACCGCCCTGCAGCATTTCGCCGGCCCCGACCGGCCCGGCCGGTGGTTCGACACCGCCGACGATGCCGAGACGCTGGTGGTCCGGCCGGGCGACCCGCTGGACGGTGCCACGCCGTCGGGTGCGTCGCTGATCGCCGAAGCCCTGCTGACCGCCGCGCACCTCGTCGGGTCCGACACCTACGCCAACGCCGCCGCGCAGACGCTGCTGGCGCATTCGAAGCTGCTGGCCGCGGCGCCGCGGTCAGCGGGCCATTGGCTGGCCGTGGCCGAAGCCGCGGTGCGCGGGCCGCTGCAGATCGCGGTGGCATGTGAACCGGGCTCGCCGTTGTTGGAGACCGCCCGACGGCTCGCCCCCGGCGGGACGATCGTGGTGGGCGGGCCGGTGGACAGCTCGGAATTGCTGATCGGACGCGACCGGGTGGGCGGACAGGATGCCGCCTACGTGTGCCGCGGCCGGATGTGCGATCTGCCCGTCACGGGCGCGGTGGAACTTGCTGCCGCGCTGGGTGTCTCCGTGTAGCGTGCGGCCCATGAGTCTCGATCCCGCAGCCCTGGTCCAGCGTTACCTCGACACCGTGGTCAGCGGTAGCGCCGAGGACGTCGCCGCGCTGTACGCCGAGGACGCCACGCTCGAAGATCCCGTGGGCGGCGGCGAGGTGCACATCGGCCGTACCGCCATCGCCGGTTTCTACGGGGCCACCGCGGGCGCCGAGGTGAGCACCGAGCTGTTGCAGCTCCGCGTCGGCGGGCACGAGGCCGCGTTCGTGTTCGCGATCACCGTGACGATGGGTGAGACCAAGGTCCGCATCGAACCGATCGAGGTCATGACGTTCAACGGTGCCGGCGAGATCACCTCGATGAAGGCCTATTGGGGCCCGTCGGACATCAAGCAACTGTAGAGAACACCGCGAACCACATCGCGATGTAGTGGCAGATGGCCGCCACGGCGGTGCAGGCGTGGAAGAACTCGTGATGACCGAACGTCGTCGGCCACGGGTTGGGCCACTTCAGGCCGTACAGCACGCCGCCGATGCTGTAGAGCGCGCCACCGACGATCAGCAGCACCACCGCCGCCACTCCGGCGCCGTCCATGATCGGGCCGATGAACCAGGCGGCCACCCATCCCAGCAGCAAGTAGAGCGGCACTCCCACCCACGCGGGCGCCGACGGCCAGAACATCTTCAGGGCCACACCGGCCAGTGCGCCGCCCCAGACGATCCAGAACAGCAGCATGCCCTTTTCCGCGGGCAGTGCCAGTAGTGCGAACGGGGTGTAGCTGCCCGCGATGAAGATGAAGATCATCGAGTGGTCGGCGCGCTTCATCCACTTGCGTGCGGTCGGCGAGTGCCAGTGCACCCGGTGATAGGTCGCACTGACGGCGAACATGGCGACGATGGTGAAGGTGTAGATCAGCGTCGCCAGACCCGCCAGCGTGGACTCCACCGCCCAGGAGACCGACACCAGGGTGGCCCCACAGATGACGGCGACCACCGCCGAGTACAGGTGGATCCAGCCGCGGGCTCGCGGCTTGCCGAGGAACTCGGCGACACCATCGACGATCGCTTCGGGAAAGTCCTCTGCGGTATCCCTGGGGGTGTCACCGTCGGCGGCGCTGCGGGAGTGCCGTTGCGAACCGTCGGTCCCGGTGGGTGCCGTCATCTCATCTCCACTCCCGGCAGCTGCACGGCTGCAGTTGGTCCGGATCGTTCAGGCATCGCTCTGTGCCACAGTAGTCTGGATTTTCGTGGACATCATTCCCCCGCAACTCAAAGAGCCGGTGTATCGGCTGTATGAGTTGCGGCTGCGTCAGGAGCTGACGCGGTCCAAGTCACAACTGCCGCGACACATCGCCGTGCTGTGCGACGGGAACCGCCGCTGGGCGCGTGACGCCGGATACGACGACGTGAGTTACGGCTATCTGGTGGGTGCGGCCAAGATCGCCGAGATGCTGCGCTGGTGCCAGGACATCGGCATCGAGATGACGACGGTCTACCTGCTGTCGACCGAGAACCTCCAACGCGACCACGACGAGCTCGCCGCCCTGATCGAGATCATCACCGGCGTGGTCGAAGAGATCTGCGCACCCGCCAACCGGTGGAGCGTGCGCACTGTCGGTGACCTGTCGCTGCTCGGTGAGGAACCGGCCCGCCGCGTCCGTGACGCCGTCGAACGTACGGCGAGCACCCAGGCGGCGCGACCGTTTCACGTCAACGTCGCCGTCGGGTATGGCGGGCGCCAGGAGATCGTCGACGCGGCCCGGTCGCTGCTGTCGAAGGAACTGGCCAACGGCACGCCACCGGAGAAGCTCGTCGAGGCGGTCACCGTGGAGGCGATCTCGGAGAACCTGTACACCTCGGGTCAGCCGGACCCGGATCTGGTGATCCGCACCTCGGGGGAGCAGCGGCTGTCCGGCTTCCTGCTCTGGCAGAGCGCGTATTCGGAGATGTGGTTCACCGAGGCGCACTGGCCGGCGTTCCGCCGGGTCGACTTCCTGCGGGCACTGCGCGACTACATCAAACGGCATCGGCGCTTCGGGATCTGATCACATGGCCGCCCTCTCAGCCGTGGTGTTCGCGCTGAGTTGGTGGCTGGGGTTGTATCTGCTGGCCCGCGATCCGCGGAAACCGGTGCTGGGGCTGGCGGCGCTGGGGTTGTGCAGTTTCGCGGTGGTGGTCGCGCTGGATGCGGTTCGGCTCACCAGCCAGGCCGGGTACCTGGGCCGCATCGAGATCTTCCTGGTCGCGGTGCCCGGGGTGGCGTGGTTTGCGGTGCTGTTGGAGCTGGCCCGCCCCCACGAGCGCTGGCGGCTTCGTGAGCTCGGTGCAGTCGGGGTCGTCGCCGCTTTGGCGGTGACGGGGGCCGCGCTCGCCGGTGGCGTCGACGGGCCGCTGCGAGCCGGGCACTGGCTGATGTTCACGGTGATCTCGGTGTCGTCGCTCGGGGCGATGGTGCGGGCCTACCGGCGACCGCAACGCCCGGGATCGGCAATGGGGGTGCTGGTTGTCGCGACGCTGTTCTTCGCACTGGGCAACGCCATCCTGGTGATCCCGCTCGGTCTGCTGCCGAGTTGGCTGGCGTTGGCGTCGACGGGCTTCGATCTGCTGCTGTTGGGCGTGGCCGTCGCGCTGTGGGATGCGTTCGACGAAGGGCAGGCGCTGCGGGCCGGGATGCTGCGGTCGTTCGTCGGCTCGGTGTTGGTGGCGTTGGTGTTCGGCGGGCAGGCACTGATCGGGTTGGCCGTCACCGGCTCGTCGGGCCGGCTGGTGCTGACGGTGCTGCTGTTCACCAGCCTGGCGGTGGCCCTGGCCATCACGGTGCTGGCCGACCCGCTGGCCGGGGTGCTGGACCGGCTGACGTTCTCGCCTGCGTTGCAGGCCGACCGGGCCGCACTGCGGCGCACCGAGGCGGCCTTGCCGCTGCGTTCGGCCAATCCGCTGGACGAGCTGGATGACGATACGTTCACCCGGCTGACCCGTCGCGCCCTCGGCCATTACGGTGACCTGTCCAAGCTCGTCGCCAGCCCGCTGACCGCCCTACCCGTCATCGATGAGCGGCTGGCGGCGCGCGGGGCACCCGATCAACCACTGGAGCGGGCCGCCGAACTCAAGGCCGTGCTGGCCGACCGGATCGCCGCGCTGAAGCCTCGCGATGCCGGCGACTTCGGCACCACCGAGGAGTGGCGGCACTACAACTCGCTGTACTTTCCGTACGTCGCCGGCGTGCGGGCCTACGCGCAGAACGCCACCGCCGCGGGTCTGGATCCGGTGGCCCGTCAGGCGTGGCAGTGGTTGGTCACCGAGGTGCCGCAGCGCTCGCTGCACAACTGGCAGAACGCGGCGGCCCGGGTGATCGCGGCGGATCTGCGTGGACAGGTAGCGCTCTGGCAGTAGTTGGCAGTAGCGTGCGTCGACCTGGCAGTGGCCGCTGAGCAGCATCGATGGTGTCAGAACACTCATCGATGCACAGGAGCGCCGCATGACTGCCATCTCTGCCCCGGCCACCGACTCGCTGCTGCGATTCGCCCTCCGCCTCGACGCCACTGCCACCGGACTGTGCGGTGTGGCGTTGGCTGCGTTCGCCGGACCGCTGTCGTCCCTGACCGGTTTCACGCCCAACCAGGAGTATGTCGTGGGCGCCGCGCTGGTGCTCTACGGCGTGGTGGTGTACAGCCTGGCCGGGCTGGAGTCGGTGCGCCGGGCCGGGATCGGCGTGGTGATCGCCAATCTGGTCTGCACCGCGGCTGCGGTGGCCGTCGCGGTGTCCGGGATGCTGCCGCTGACCGCGCTGGGGGTGACGGCACTGTGGTTCAGCGCCGTGTACACCACGGCGTTCGCGATCGCCCAGTACCTGGGGGTGAGGCGTATGGCGTGATATCCGGGCGCCGGAAGAGGTTACGTCGCCTTGGGATTTCGGCGCGCTGGTAACCGCTCAGCGGTTATGAGCGCGCCGAAATCACAGTTTTCGGAGGCGCAGGCGGTTGATCGAGTGGTCGGAGTCCTTGCGCAGCACCAGGGTGGCGCGCGGCCGGGTCGGCAGGATGTTCTCCATCAGGTTGGGCCGGTTGATGGAATGCCAGATGTCGCGAGCGGCGAAAACCGCCTGCTCGTCGGTGAGGGTGGCGTAGTGGTGGAAGTGTGACGCTGGGTCGGCGAAGGCCCCGGCGCGCATCGCCAGGAAGCGCGAGACGTACCACCCCTCGATGTCCTCGATCCGCGCGTCGACGTACACCGAGAAATCGAACAGATCCGAGACCATCAGCGTCGGCCCCGTCTGCAGGACGTTGAGTCCCTCCAGAATGAGGATGTCGGGGTGGCGCACCACGTGCTTCTCGTCGGGCACGATGTCGTAGAGCAGGTGCGAGTACACCGGTGCGCACACCTGATCGGCGCCGGACTTCACCGTCGTGACGAACCGCATCAACGCCCTGCGGTCATAACTCTCCGGAAAACCTTTGCGATGCATCAGGTTTCGCCGGGTTAGTTCGTGGTTGGGGTAGAGGAACCCGTCGGTGGTCACCAGGTCGACGCGAGGGTGATGACCCCAGCGCGCCAGCAGTGCCTGCAGCACGCGGGCCGTGGTGGACTTGCCCACCGCGACGCTGCCCGCCACGCCGATGACGAACGGAACCGGCCGGTCGGGATTCTGCTGCGGTTCGCCGAGGAACTCCGCGGTGGCCGCGAACAGCCGTTGCCGGGCGGCCACCTGCAGGTGGATCAACCGGGCCAGCGGCAGGTAGACCTCTTCGACCTCCAGCAGGTCCAACTGCTCGCCGAGGCCGCGCAGCCCGACCACTTCTTCCTCGGTCAGCTTCAGCGGGGTCGACATACGCAATGCACGCCATTGACTCCGGTCGAACTCCACGTAGGGGCTCGGCTCGCTCAGGCGCGCCATGCGTAGTTCATACCGCATTACCCCGAGCGCATGACCAGCAGGTGTCGGATGCCGCGCCCAACTAATCTGTCCGACATGGATTCCGACACCCTGATCCGCGAGTACCTGCTGCTCGGTTTGCGGTTCGATCGCATCGAGGAGGGTTACGTCGACTCCTTCACCGGTGATCAGACGCTGCGCCAGGCCGTGGCCAACGAAACCGCCCCTGATCCGGCCGACCTGACCCGGCAGGCGCACCGGCTCCTGGACGCTCTGCCGCAGGCCTCGCTGGAGCCGGCGCGGGCCGACTACCTGCGCGCCCACCTGCGCGCACTGGCCTGTTCGGGGCGCAAGTTCGCCGGTGAGCCGGTGGGGTTCGTCGACGAGGTGCGGGACTACTTCGACGTCACCATCAGCAAGGGCGACACCGACCGCTACGCCGAGGCGCACACCAAACTCGATGCCGCGCTGGGTGGCAGCGGACCGCTGGCCGATCGGATGCAGGCCTACCGGGCGGGCGAGGAGATCCCGCCCGAGCGGCTCGGCGAGTGCATCGAGGCGTTCTCCAGCGCCTTGCGTGACCGGGTGCGCGCGGAGTTCCCGCTCGATGCCCGCGAGACCATCAACTACGAGATCGTCACCGACAAACCGTGGTCGGGGTTCAACTACTACGAAGGCGACTACCGCTCCACCGTCGCCGTCAACGCCGACCTCAAGCAGCAGATGTCCAATCTGCCGCGGCTGGTGGCCCACGAGTCCTATCCGGGGCATCACACCGAACACTGCCGCAAGGAAGCGGGTCTGGTGGAGAAGCAGAATCAGCTGGAACAGACCATCTTCCTGGTCAACACACCACAGTGCCTGATGGCCGAAGGCCTGGCCGATCTGGCGTTGTATGCGGCGGTCGGCCCGGGCTGGGGTGCGTGGGCCACCGAGATCTACGCCGATCTGGGGTTGACGTTCGACGGGGAGCGGGCCGAGGCCATCTCGGAGGCGTCGGCGGCGCTGGCCGACGTGCGTCAGGACGCGGCGCTGATGTTGCACGACGAACACCGCGACGTCGACGACGTCGCGGCCTTCCTGCAGCGGTGGCTGCTGGTCAACGACGCCCGCGCCCGGCAGGCCCTGCGCTTCCTGTCCTCGCCGCTGTGGCGCGCCTACACCAGTACCTATGTCGAGGGCTACCGCCTGCTGCGGGGCTGGCTGGAGGCCCGGCCGGCCGAGGTGAGCCTCACCCAGCAGTTCACCCGGCTGCTCGACGAGCCGCTGATCCCGTCGAGCCTGCGGGCGGCGTGACTGACGCGGGGTCTCGGCGACTACCCTTGACCCCATGACTGCCGAGTCTCTTGCTGCTGGAACCACCGCACCGTACGTAGCTCCGGGAGCCGACTACGCCGCCACCGCCAGCGAGGCCTACCAGGCTGCCCTGCGCGTCATCGAATCCGTCGAGCCCCGCGTCGCGGCCGCCACCCGCAAAGAGCTTGCCGACCAACGTGACTCGCTGAAACTGATCGCCAGTGAGAACTACGCGTCACCGGCCACGCTGCTCACCATGGGCACCTGGTTCTCCGACAAGTACGCCGAAGGCACTGTCGGGCACCGGTTCTACGCGGCCTGCCAGAACGTCGACACCGTGGAGGCACTGGCCGCCGAACACGCCCGCGAACTGTTCGGAAGCCCCTACGCCTACGCCCAGCCGCACTCCGGTATCGACGCCAACCTGGTGGCGTTCTGGGCCATCCTGGCCACCAAGGTCGAGGCCCCCGGGCTGGCCGAACTCGGCGCCAAGCACGTCAACGACCTGTCCGAAGCCGACTGGGAGAGCCTGCGCGCCAAGCTGGGCAACCAGCGGCTGCTGGGGATGTCGCTGGACACCGGCGGCCACCTCACCCACGGCTTCCGCCCCAACATCTCGGGCAAGATGTTCCACCAGCGCCAGTACGGCACCGACCCCGAGACGGGTCTGCTGGACTACGACGCCGTGGCCGCGGCCGCCCGCGAATTCAAGCCGCTGATCCTGGTGGCGGGCTATTCGGCCTACCCGCGCCGGGTGAACTTCGCCAAGATGCGTGAGATCGCCGACGAGGTGGGTGCCACCTTGATGGTCGACATGGCGCACTTCGCCGGCCTGGTGGCGGGCAAGGTGTTCACCGGTGACGAGGACCCGGTGCCCCATGCGCATGTCACCACGACGACCACGCACAAGTCGTTGCGCGGCCCGCGTGGTGGCCTGGTGCTGGCCACCGAGGAGTTCGCCCCGGCCGTCGACAAGGGCTGCCCGATGGTGCTCGGCGGTCCGCTGTCACATGTGATGGCCGCCAAGGCCGTGGCACTCGCCGAGGCCCGGCAGCCGGAGTTCCGGACGTACGCCCAGCGCATCGCCGACAACGCCAAGGCGCTGGCCGAGGGCTTCCTCAAGCGCGGCGCCCGGTTGGTCACCGGCGGCACCGACAACCACCTGGTGCTGCTGGACGTGACGTCGTTCGGGCTCACGGGCCGGCAGGCGGAGTCGGCGCTGCTCGATTCGGGCATCGTCACCAACCGCAACGCCATTCCGGCCGATCCGAACGGGGCCTGGTACACCAGTGGCATCCGGTTCGGTTCCCCGGCGCTGACCACACGCGGGTTCGGTACCGACGACTTCGACCGGGTGGCCGAGCTGGTGGTGGAGGTGCTGTCGAACACCCAGCCGACCGCCGCCTCGTCCGGCCCGTCCAAGGCGAAGTACACGCTGGCCGACGGCACCGCCGAACGGGTGCACGCGGCCGCCGCCGAACTGCTGGCCGCCAACCCGCTGTACCCGGGCCTGCAGGTGCAGTAGCGGCCGTATCGCCGGACCTGCGGAGCACCGGCGAAGGACCAAAGTCACCAGTCCGCCGGACACGCTCCACCGATTTCGGGGAATGTGTGAACTCGGGTTACAGTTATTTCATGGCTGATACACCCGTTGCCAACGCACTGACGCTGGAGCTGGAGCCCGTTGTCGCCGAGAACTACCGGCGTCACGTCGAGACCGCGAACGTGTGGTTCGCGCACGACTACGTGCCCTTCGAACAGGGCAAGAACTTCGCTTTCCTCGGGGGCACGGACTGGGACGAGTCCGAGGTCACGCTGCCCAAGCACGTCGTCGACGCGCTCGAGATCCTGCTGATCACCAAGGACAACCTCGCCGGTTACCACCGCGAGCTGGTCGAGCACTTCATCCTCGAATGGAAGTGGGGCCGCTGGCTCGGGCGCTGGACCGCCGAAGAGCACCTCCACGCCGTGGTGCTGCGCAACTACCTGGTGGTCACCCGTAACTTCGACCCCACGGCCAACGAAGACGTGCGCGTCGAGCACGTGATGAAGGGCTACCGAGCCGACGAGTTCAGCCAGATCGAGACCCTGGTCTTCATGGCGCTCTTCGAGCGTGCCCACGCGGTGTTCTGCCGGCGGCTGGCCGAGCAGATCGACGAGCCGGTGCTCAAGTCGATGATCGAGAAGATCGCCCTCGACGAGGAACGCCACGAACTGTTCTTCTCCAATCTGGTCCGGTGGTGCCTGGAGCACGACGATGCCGAGACCGTTCGGGCGGTCGCCGCGCGTGCCGCGGGACTGCAGGTCCCGGGAGCCGATATCGACGCGTATGCCGACAAGGTGTCCGTTGTCGCCGAAGCCGGCATTTTCGGGCCTGACCAGCTGCGACAGGTGATCTCCGACGAGATCACCGCGCTGGGCCTGGCCGGGGAGCCGGAGCTCACCGGTTTCGTAACGAAGTAGTCACGAGAAAGTCGCGCGCGCCTGCCCGGCGAGATCCCCGCAACGGGGGTAGCGTCGCACTCGATGGCCAGCAACTTGCTTCGCTATCCGGGCGGTACTCCCGTAGTTACTACGGCAGGACCGGCCCCGGTCCTGGTGCCGCAGCGCCCGCCGAAATCTCTCCGCGGGGCCGTGCGGAGTCGAGGAGCGCCACGTGACAAATTCGCTGGTTCGGACGTACGTACTCGATACGTCTGTTTTGCTCTCGGATCCCTGGGCTTGCACCAGGTTTGCCGAACATGAGGTGATAGTGCCGCTGGTGGTGATCAGCGAGTTGGAGGCCAAACGCCACCATCACGAACTCGGCTGGTTCGCCCGCCAGGCACTGCGCATGTTCGATGATCTCCGGTTGGAGCACGGGCGCCTCGATCAGCCCATTCCCGTTGGGACACAGGGCGGTACGTTGCAGGTCGAGCTCAACCACAGCGACCCCACCGTCTTGCCGCTGGGCTTCCGCACCGAAACCAACGACGCGCGCATCCTGACCTGCGCGGCCAATCTGGCTGCCGAGGGCAAACTCGTCACCCTCGTAAGCAAGGACATCCCGCTGCGCGTCAAGGCCGGCGCGGTGGGCCTGGCCGCCGACGAGTACCACGCCCAGGACGTGGTGACCTCCGGTTGGACCGGGATGACGGAACTGGACGTGTCCGCTGAGGACATCGACGGCATGTTCACCGAGGGCGAGATCGACCTGGAAGCAGCGCGGGATCTGCCGTGCCACACCGGTGTTCGGCTGCTCGGTGGCAGTTCGAGTGCGCTCGGCCGGGTGAACCCCGACAAGCGGGTGCAGCTGGTCCGCGGTGACCGCGAAGTGTTCGGCCTCCGGGGAAGGTCAGCCGAACAACGCGTCGCACTGGATCTGCTGCTCGACGAATCGGTGGGCATCGTGTCCCTCGGCGGCAAGGCCGGCACCGGCAAGTCGGCGCTGGCGCTGTGCGCGGGTCTGGAGGCGGTGCTGGAACGCCGCACCCAGCGCAAGGTCGTGGTGTTCCGGCCGCTGTACGCGGTCGGCGGGCAAGACCTCGGCTACCTGCCGGGCAGCGAGAGCGACAAGATGGGCCCTTGGGCGCAAGCCGTTTTCGACACCCTCGAAGGGTTGGCCAGCCCGGCCGTGCTCGAAGAGGTGCTCTCGCGCGGCATGCTCGAGGTGCTGCCGCTGACTCACATCCGCGGCCGGTCACTGCACGACTCGTTCGTGATCGTCGACGAAGCGCAGTCGCTGGAGCGCAATGTGCTGCTGACCGTGCTGTCGCGGTTGGGTGCCGGGTCGCGGGTGGTGCTCACCCATGACGTGGCGCAGCGTGACAACCTGCGGGTCGGCCGGCATGACGGTGTGGCCGCGGTGATCGAAAAGCTGAAGGGGCACCCGCTGTTCGCCCACATCACGCTGCTGCGCAGTGAGCGCTCGCCGATCGCTGCGCTCGTCACCGAGATGCTCGAGGAGATCAGCCCCGGCGCCCTGCCGTGACACGTGAGTTCGGCGCGCTCATCACCGCTCAGCGGCGATGAGCGCGCCGAAATCGTTAGTCTGTGACCGTGTGGATCCGCGCGGTGATCGCGATGCTGATGGTGGTGCTGCTGTGGTTCACCACCCAGGCCGAAGCTGACGCCGACGACGTCGATTGCGCGGTGGTCAAGTGTGTGGCGCTGACGTTCGACGACGGGCCGGGTCCGCACACCGACCGCCTGCTGCAGGTGCTGGCCGCCGCCGATGCCGAGGCGACGTTCTTTCTCGTCGGCGAGAAGGTGGCGGCAGACCCGTTGGCCGCCAAGCGCATTGCCGATGCCGGCATGGAGATCGGCAATCACAGCTGGAGCCATCCCGACCTGACCACCATTCCGGCGGCAGAGGTGGCGACGCAGCTCAGCAGTACCACCGCCGCCATCGAGGCGGCGACCGGGCAGCGGCCGGTGCTCATGCGCCCCGGCTTCGGGATGCTCGACGACGAGGTGATGTCTCAGGCCGGACACCAGGGCCTGGCCGCGATCAATTGGGATGTGGTGCCCTATGACTGGCTGCACGACACCGATTTGGCGGCCAGTCGGGCCCTGCTGATGGCGCACCTGCGGCCGGGTTCGGTGGTGCTGTTGCACGACACCTTCGCCTCCACCGTCGACCTCGTGGAAGAGTTTCTTCCGGTGTTGCGCGCCAACGGATATCACCCGGTGACCGTGAGCCGGCTGCTCGGTCCGCGGCAGCCGGGCAGTGTGTACGGCGGCCGGGACAACGGCCCGCCCGTCCACGACTTGCGCGACGTCCCATGACCCACGAGTCCGCCTTGGTGCTGACCCTGCTGGTGCTGGGCTATGCCGTGGTGTCCGGTCTGGTGGCCCGCTGGTATGTGGCGCCCGCACTGATCTTCATCGCAGCCGGCCTGCTGCTGGGCCCGTCGGGGCTGGGTGTTCTCGACATCGGAGCGGACACAGCCACTTTCACCGTCGTGGCCCAGCTGGCCCTCACCGTGATCCTGTTCAATCAGGCTGCCGAACTCGATCTGCGCTCGGTGCTCAAACGGGGTCACGAGAGTTTCCGGCTGATCCTGATCGGTATCCCGCTGACTCTGGGACTCGGAACCGTCACCGCGCTGGTGGTGCTGCCGGTGATGCCGGTGTGGGAAGCGGTGTGCCTGGCGGCTATCGTCGCGCCGCTGGAGGTGACGCTCATCGAGGCGCTCCTGGAGGACCGCCGGATCCCCGAACGGGTGCGGCACGCCCTGGCGATGGAGAGCGGCTGCTACGACGGGTTCGCTCTGGCAGCGTTGTTCGCCGCGCTGGCGCTGGCCTCAGAACGGTCCGAGACCGCCTCGAACTGGGGCTGGTTCCTGCTGCGCACCGAACTGCTGTCGCTGTGCGCGGGCGCCGCCGTCGGGCTGCTCGGCGGACTGGCGGTCGCGAAGTCGTACGAACACCGCTGGATCAACGGCACCTGGGCGCAGTTGGCGACGGTCGCGGTGGCACTGCTGTGTTTCCAGGTGGGGGAGATGTTCCACGGCAGCGGTTTCGTGGCGGCGTTCGCAGGCGGGCTGGCGACCGCGGTGCTGGCCCAGCGGACCGGCGCCGAGGTGCCGCGTCAGGTGTCCGATGCCGCCGGGCACCTGCTGGAGTTGTTGGTGTTCGCCATGTTCGGTGCGGCCGCGGTGGTGGTCGGCTGGCGCGATGCGGACTGGCGGGTGGTGGTGTTCGCGGCGGTGGCGGTGTTCGTGGTCCGGCTGGTCGCGGTGTGGGTGGCGCTGCTGCGTACCGATGTGCCGACCCGCAGCCGGTTGTTCATCGGCTGGTTCGGGCCGCGGGGGATCGGCACCCTGGTGCTCGGTCTGCTCGTGGTGCAGGAGGGGGCCATCGAGCAGGTGGACCTGATCACCCAGACCGTGGTCGTCGCCGTCACGCTCAGCCTGGTGGTGCACAGCGCCACCGCACCGCTGGGAATCAGGTTGGTGCAACGCGACCGACTGGCGCGCCAGGCGTAATGTGCCATTGACATATTGACACAGCTGGCTAGTCTTTGTTTCAACTTCTGAGGAACGAGGGCACCATGAGTGCGTCAGCAGCAGAAGCCCCAGCGCAGGTGGCGGTGCGGCCATGGGTGATCCGTGAGTTCCGTAAACACACCGGCAGCGCGCTGGCGGGTGTTTTCGGCGGAGCGGCCTTCGACGAGGTTGCGCTGGCCCCGGTGGCCGCGGCCGTCGACCGTACCGGCCGCTTCGCCGGCAATTTCGCCGACCGCGGGGTGCGCAGCGGCGCGGCGACCATGCTGGTGTTCTTCGGTGACGCAGAGGACCGCGCCGCCGAGGCCGAGCGGCTCAAGCGGCTGCACCGGGACGTGAAGGGCAGCGGCAAAGGCGATTTCGTTGATATCCGGTACAGCGCGCTGGCGCCGGAGCTGTGGAAATGGATCGGGGTCAGCGGACTGCTGGTGCCCATCCGCTCGTTCACCCCTGCCACCGGCATCGCCATGACCAGCATGGAACGCGAAACCGCCTACCGGATGCTGGTCGAGGCGTTCAGCGCGCTGGAACTGCCCGCCAGAGCGGGCACGCTGCCGCAGACCTACGCCGAGGCGATCAGCTATTACGAAGACATGGTGGCGAACAAGTTGGGCGCCAACGCTTTTCTGGACCAGGCGGTGGCAACACTCGACAAGTTCCCGTTGCCGACGCTGGGTATCTCCGGGCCGGTGCGGGCGGCGGTGACGCCGGCGTGGCTGTTGGCCCGGCCGGCGATCGGGCGCTTCGTGAAAGTGTGCTCATTCGGCATCATGCACCCGAAAGTGCGTGACATGACCGGCTTTCGATGGTCCCGCAGGCACGACCTGGAGTTCTTCGCCTACACCGCTGCGCTGCAGCTGGCCTGGCGGGTGCTGCCGGAGCGGGTGGTTCTGGTGCCGCTGGCGCACAACCGCCTCGAGTACGAAAAGATCGTCGCGGCATATCGGTCCGTGGGCCTCGATTCCTTTGCCCCGTGATGCGGCGCCAACACAACACCGCGTCACCGTCGGAGCAGGAAGACGCCATCCTCAAAGCCGCGATCGAGGAGATCGAACTGGTCGGGATGGTGCGAGCGAGCCTGGACGTGGTGGCGCGGCAGGCCGGGGTGAGCCGCAGCACGCTCTACCGCAGGTTTCCCAATCGCGAATCGTTGATGTCGGCCGTCGGGCGGCGCACCTTCGAAACAGCGCTGAACCGGCTTGCCACCATCTCGGTGGGCGCCAGCCCACAGGACGCGGCCGTCGCCGCATTCGGGGAGGGTCTGCGGCTGCTGACGACGATGCCGATCCTGCGTCACTTCCTCCAGCTCGACGCGGGCACCGTGATCGTCGAAGGCATGTACGCCGACGCCGGTGAGTTCCTGACCGTCAGCGCCCACGCAATGGCCGCCGGCCTGCGGGCCGCGGGCGCACAGATGCCGGACGCTGAGCTGCTCGCGGTGTCCGAGTTGCACATCCGGCTGGCCTGTTCGCTGGCGCAGGTGCCCACGCCGTCGCTGGACATCGGCGATCAGGATGCGGTGCGTACCTACGCCGCTCGGCATCTGGCACCGCTGGTGTGGTGAATGCTCTACGCTCAGCGGCTATGAGGATGGCGCTGGCTTTGGGTGGAGCGTTGGCCGTGATGGGGATCGGCACTGCGGCCGTCGGAATGGCGCCGGCCGCGCAGGCCGATCAGATCGGGTATCTGGTCAACGTGACGGTGAAGCCGGGCTACAACTTCCCGAATGCCGACGCCGCACTGCAATACGGCTATCTGCTGTGTGACCGGATCCGGGGCGGCGAGCCGTATCCGATGCTCGCCCGGTCTATCAAGGACTACTTCCGCACCGACGAGTACGGCGCGTCGTACCTGTTAAGTCAGGCCACCGGTGAACTGTGCCCGGCCCAGATCTGGGCGCTGCGGCAGTCCGCGGCCGGCTACACCCCCCAGCCCTAGACGGGATTTGGGCGCGATTTCGACCGCTCAGCGGTCGAAATCGCGCCCAAATCGCAACTAATCCCCGTCGCGCACCTTGGCCATCGCCAGCACGTCCAGGCGCTTGTCCAGCTCGGCCTCGGACAGCTTGTCGCCGATCAGGCCGCGGTCGATGACCGTCTGCCGGATGGTCTTCTTCTCCTTGAGCGCCTGCTTGGCCACCGCGGCGGCCTCCTCGTAGCCGATGGCCGAGTTCAGCGGCGTCACGATCGACGGCGACGACTCGGCCAGCTCCAGCAGGTGCGCCTCGTTGGCCACCAGGCCGTCGATGCACCGGCCGGCGAACAGCTTCGACACATTGGCCAGCAGCGTGAACGACTCGAGGATGTTGCGCGCCATCATCGGGATGTAGACGTTGAGTTCGAAGGCGCCGGAGAGACCACCGACGGCCACCGCCGCGTCGTTGCCGATCACCTGGGCCGCGACCTGCGTGACGGCCTCGGGGATGACGGGGTTGACCTTGCCCGGCATGATCGAGCTGCCCGGCTGCAGGTCCGGCAGCTGGATCTCGCCCAGGCCGGTCAGCGGACCAGAGCCCATCCAGCGGATGTCGTTGGCGATCTTGGTCAGTGACACGGCGATGGTCTTGAGCGCACCGGAGGCCTCGACCAGACCGTCGCGGGCGGCCTGCGCCTCGAAAGAGTCCTCCGCCGTGCGCAATTCGGCCAGGCCGGTGTCGTTGACCAACACCTCGACCACCTTGGCACCGAAGCCGTCGGGGGCGTTGAGACCGGTGCCGACGGCGGTGCCGCCGATGGCCAGCTCGCCCAGGCGTGGCAACGTCGCGCGAACACGTTCGATACCGGCCTGCACCTGGCGGGCGTAGCCGCCGAACTCCTGGCCGAGTGTCACCGGCACGGCGTCCATCAGGTGGGTGCGGCCGGACTTGACGGTGGTACGCCACTGCCGGGCCTTGTTGGCCAACGACTCGTGCAGGATCTCCAGCGCCGGGATCAGTTGCCGCACAGCAGCTTCGGTGGCGGCGATGTGGGTGGCCGTGGGGAACGTGTCGTTGGAGCTCTGCGACATGTTCACGTGGTCGTTGGGGTGCACCGTCACACCGTTGGCCGCCGCGATCGAGGCGATGACCTCGTTGGTGTTCATGTTCGAGCTGGTACCCGACCCGGTCTGGAACACATCGATGGGGAACTGGTCGTCGTGCAGCCCATCCGCGATTTCGCCGGCGGCGGCGATGATCGCGTCGGCCTTCTCGGCGTCCAGCAGGCCCAGGTCCTTGTTCACCTGAGCGCATGCCGCCTTCAGCAGTCCGAGCGCCCGGATCTGCGTGCGCTCCAACCCGCGCCCGGAGATCGGGAAGTTCTCCACGGCCCGCTGGGTCTGCGCGCGCCACAGTGCGCGGGCAGGTACCCGGACCTCGCCCATGGTGTCGTGCTCGATGCGGTAGTCGCCGTCGACTGCGCTCTCGGTCATTAGCTCCCTTTGCTCGTTTCTTACGGAAGTGGATAGGCGGCGGACGTGTCCCCGGTGAAGTTCACCGCGGAGTACTCGTTGAGCTTGGACAGGCGGTGATACGCCTCGATCATGCGGACGGTGCCGGACTTGGACCGCATCACGATGGACTGCGTGGTGCAGCCGCCGCCGAAGAACCGGACACCCTTGAGCAGGTCGCCGTCGGTGACGCCGGTGGCGGAGAAGAAGACGTTCTCACCGGACACCAGGTCCTCGGTGGTGAGGATCTGGTCCAGGTCGTAGCCCTTGTCGAGGGCGCGCTGACGTTCGTCGTCGTCGGTGGGGGCCAACTTGGCCTGGATGGCACCGCCCATGCACCGGATCGCGGCGGCGGCGATGATGCCTTCGGGTGTGCCGCCGATGCCGACGAGCAGGTCGGTGCCCGAGTCGGGACGGCAGGCCGAGATGGCGCCGGCGACGTCGCCGTCGGAGATCAGCCGGATGCGGGCGCCCGCGTCGCGGATCTCGGCGACAAGATCGGCGTGGCGGGGCCGGTCCAGGACACAGACGGTGATGTCGGCGACTGAGGACTTGCGTACCTTGGCGACCTTCTTGATGTTGTCCGCGATGGGGGCGGAGATGTCGATGACGTCGGCGGCGTCGGGGCCGACGGCGATCTTGTGCATGTAGAACACCGCCGACGGGTCGAACATGGCGCCGCGCTCGGCCACCGCCAGCACCGAGATGGCATTCGGCATGCCCTTGCTCATCAGGGTGGTGCCGTCCACCGGGTCGACGGCGAAGTCGCAGTCCGGCCCGTCGCCGTTGCCGACCTCTTCGCCGTTGTAGAGCATCGGCGCGTTGTCCTTCTCGCCCTCGCCGATCACGACGACGCCGCGCATCGAGACGGAATTCACCAGCTCACGCATGGCATCGACGGCGGCGCCGTCGCCGCCCTCCTTGTCTCCACGCCCGACCCAGCGGCCGGCGGCCATCGCCCCGGCCTCGGTGACGCGGACCAATTCGAGGGCGAGGTTACGGTCTGGAGCTTCGCGACGACGAGCGGGCGTTTCGGGCGCGGCATTCATGGGGGTGATTGTCCCATTAGCAGAAGCGGCGTAGGGAGCTGGGATACTGGACGCGTGAGTACGGAACCGCAGCAGACGCCGGGCAGCGCGAGCCCCGGCGTTCCGACGCCCAAGGAGGCCAAGCCGCGGGTACTGCAGGATGGCCGCGACATGTTCTGGTCGATGGCACCGTTGATTCTCGGATGCATTCTGTTGGCGGGGATGCTCGGTATGTGCTCGTTCCAGCCCAGCGGCCCGTCACAAGGGCCGATCCCGACCTATGACGCCGAAGGGGCGCTCGGCTCGGACGCCGAGACACTTGGCTTCCCGATCCGGATGCCGGTCCTGCCCGAGGGCTGGAAGCCCAACTCGGGGCGTCGTGACGGCCTTGACGGCGCACGCACCGATCCCGTCACCGGGCAGCCGGCGCGCGCGCTGATCTCCAACGTCGGTTACATCACCCCCGACACCAAGTACATGAGCCTGACGCAGAGCAACGCCGACGAAGACGACCTCGTCCGTTCCATCGCCGCGGGGGCCTACCCGACGGGCACCGTCGAGGTGGGCGGGCGGCAGTGGATCGTCTACGAAGGCGCCGCGGAAGACGGGCCCGACGAGCCGGTGTGGACCACCAGGATCGGCAGTACGCAGTTGGCCATCACCGGCGGCGGTTCACCTGAGGAATTCCGGACACTGGCCAGCGCCACCCAGACGCAGGCACCGTTACCCGCCGCATGATCTGCAAGCCAGGAGGACCCCGTTGAACGCACCCGAGGCTGACCTTGCAGGCTGGAGCGCCGCGCCGTTCACCGGTGGCGGCTACACCCACGACGTCTACCGCAAGGGTGCGGGGCCCGGTGTGGTGCTGATCCCCGAGATGCCCGGGCTGCACCCCGGCGTGCTGGCGTTGGGCAACCACCTGGTGGACAACGGGTTCACCGTCGCGGCGCCGTCGTTGTTCGGCACGCCGGGCGCACCGGCACTGGCTCCGTCGGCGGTGCCGACGCTGGCACGGGGGTGTATCGCCAGGGAGTTCGCGGCGTTCGCCACCAACAAGCAGCGGCCTGTGGCGATGTTCCTGCGCGCGTTGGCGCGCGACCTCAACGCCAGCACACCGGGCAAGGGAGTCGGTGTGATCGGGCAGTGCTTCACCGGTGGCTTCGCTTTGGCCGCGGCGGTCGACGAGAGTGTGCTCGCGCCGGTGCTGAGCCAACCCTCGCTACCTCTTCCCCTGACTCCGAAACAGCGCCGCGATCCCGGCGTCTCCGAGGGAGAGCTGAAGATCATCGAGAAGCGCGCCGCCGAAGAGGGGCTGTGCGCCCTCGGTCTGCGGTTCAGCGCGGACTGGATGAGCCCGGGGGAGCGGTTCACCACCTTGAAGCAGCGCTTGGGTGACGCGTTCGAGGTCATCGAAATCGATTCGGGCCCAGGCAATCCCGACGGGTTCACCCGGGCGGCGCACTCGGTGCTCACCGATCAGGTGCGCGAGGCCGACGGGCACCCGGCCTACGAGGCGCGCAAACGCGTCGTCGAATTCTTGACCGAACGGCTCGCCGGCTGACCTCTGGCCGGGCGCTCTCACTCGGCAATACCGAGCCCGGTTTCGTCTTCGACGTGTAGCAGCGCGTTGACACGCACATCGCGGGTGCGCTGGAGATGGCGGGTGATCAGTGCGCGCGCTGCGGCGGAATCGTGGGCCCGGATGGCCTCGATGATCTGCAGATGCTCGTCATGGCTCTGGGTCAGATTCCCAGTTTCGGCCAGCGACCGGGTTTCATACAGGGCGAGCTGGGACGTCAGGCGCTCCAGCACCTCACCGATGGTGTTGTTGCGCGACGACGTGGCCAGCACGCGATGCCAGCGGGCGTGCAGTTGGCGCGCACGGTCGTGATCGGTCTCGGCGACAGCGTTCTGCTGGATGAGGGTCAACCGCGCGAAATCGAGTTCGCTGGCATGCCGGATCGCCGACTCGACCGCTTCTGCCTCGAGTGCGATACGCACCTGATAGATGTCGTAGATCTCGTCGGCCGTGCGCGTCCGGACCACCGCACCGCGGGGCCCCCGCGCCACCAGTCCGTCGGCCTCGAGCCTCAGCAGCGCGTCGCGCACGGGCGCTCGCGAAACCCCGTGCCGATTGCTCAGCCCGGTCTCGTGCAGCGCCCCTCCGGGAGGCGGGTTGCCGGCCAGGATCTCTTGGCGGATGACCTGATACAGCGTCCCGCGCCCGCCGCCGGTGTCGGCGCCGGGGTCACCGGCGGGGCCTCGGGTGGCCGCCGACTCCGGGTCTTCTCGTAGCACTTGGCCTCCCTGCTGTCGTCCTCGGTTTCTACCCGATGGACCCCACGAACACGAACTTCTCCGGACAAATGCTCACGCTGAGCAGAACCCTTGAGACGACGTTGGTGCGACGCCTTGAATATATGCGTCGACATGTGTCGACAGACGTCGACAGAGCATCTGACCAGCTTCCAGGAGTGAACCCCGTGACCGCACCGCGAGTCGCCGGCACCGCCGCGGACTCGCTGATCCTCATCGTCACCGCGATGGGCGTCGGCATGCACCTCGGTGCCTGGCGCCAGCGTGCGGGCGATCCGTTCGACTACCTGACACTCGACTTCTACAAAGAGGTCGCGCAGACCGCTGAGAGCGGTGTCCTGCACGGACTCTTCCTCGCCGACACGCTGGCCCTCTCGGAGGAGAACCTGGAGCGGCCCAATCTCGGTGCCCTCGACCCCGTCGTCGTGCTCTCCTCGCTCGTCAGCGTGACAGACCGGCTCGGCCTGGTGGCGACCTCGTCGACCACCTTCAACGAACCGTTCAACCTGGCGCGGCGCTTCTCTGCTCTCGACCACCTGAGCGGCGGCCGGGCCGGGTGGAACGTCGTCACCACGTTCGTCCCCGACGTGGCGGCGAACTTCGGGGCGAGCGGTCTGCCGAGGCACGACGACCGGTACGCGCGCGCGGAAGAGGCGCTCGACGTGGTGCTGGCGCTGTGGCGCAGCTGGGGTGAGGATGCCCTGACCGGGGACAAGGCCAGCGGCCGATTCGCCGACCGCAGTCAGGTCGCGCCCGTCGACCACATCGGCCCACACTTCTCCGTCCGCGGGCCACTGACACTGCCCCGCACCCGGCAGGGGCACCCCGTGGTGTTCCAGGCCGGAGCTTCCGAAGCCGGACGCCGGCTCGCGGCCCGCACCGCCGACGTGGTGTTCACCGTGCAGAACACCCGCTCGGCCGCCACCGAATTCCGTACCGACATCCGGCGCCGTGCCACGGCTTTGGGTCGCAACCCGGACTCGGTCAAGGTGATGCCGGGGCTGGTACCGATCATCGGCTCCACGCGGGCCGAGGCGCGCGAGCGCAAACGGGCACTCGATGACCTGAGTGCCGAGGCCGAACTACGCAAGCTCGCTGTGCGCGTGGGCATCCCGGTCGACGCGCTCGAACTCGACAAGCCGCTGCCGGCCGACCTGATCCGCGCGAACGCGTCGTTCAACGCCTCGCACGGATTCCGTGATGCAGTGGTCCGGCTGGCGGCCGAGGAGAACCTGACCGTACGGGAGCTGTTGTACCGCAATGGCGGTGGGCATGTGCAGGTGGTCGGCACGGCCGACGACGTCACCGAGTTGATCGCCGACTGGTACGGATCCGGTGCGGTCGACGGCTTCAACCTGATGATCGATGTCCTGCCTGACGGCCTCCACCGATTCGTCGACGAGGTGGTACCCCGCCTGCACGACCATGGTCTGTTCCGGACCGAATACCGGGGCCAGACCTTCCGCGACGACCTCGGGCTCACGGCCGCTGCTTCGGCCGTGCCTCGATAACCCGGCACGTCCCACACTCGAAGGAGAAGCTGTGCTCCAGATTTCCCGGATCGACCTGGCCGAGGCCAGGGCCCTCATCGCCTCGGCCACCGAACGGTCACTCGAGATCGGCGTGCCGATGTGCATCGCGGTGGTGGATGAAAGCGGCTACCTCGTCGCGTTCGACCGGATGGACACCGCGAAGATCACCAGCGTGTCGATCGCCATCGACAAGGCCTTCACCGCCGCCGGCGCGCGCAACCACACCTCGTTCTACGGCCGGGTGTCGCAGCCCGGCGGACCCGCGTGGGGTATCAACCAAACCAACGACGGACGCTTCAACGTCATTGCCGGCGGCATCCCGATCATTGTGGGCGGCAACGTGATCGGTGGCATCGGCCTGAGCGGGGGGACAGCGGCACAGGACGACGACGTGGCCGCCCACGCCATCAACCGCGCTTCCGTCGGCGAACCCGTCGAGCTGCCGGCGCCTGCAGCCGGGGCGCACTGATGGCCTCCGCTCTGCCCCCCACGGGGATCATCGGCGCCGCGCTGACGCCGTTCACCGAGGACAACGGCGTGGATCAAGAACGTCTCGACGGGCTCCTCGATCTAATGGTGGGCCACTGCGATGCGATCTCGCTGCTGGGCGCCGAGGTCTCCGAGTACCAGATCCTGCGGGCCGCAGACCGTCTCGCGACGCTGCGGGCGGCCATCGACACCATCGACAGGCGGGTTCCCGTGCTGGCCGGCGCGTCGCATCCCGACGTCCTCGAGGTGTTGCGGCTGTCCGAGGCT
Source organism: Mycobacterium sp. Soil_C_30 (assembly GCF_057656995.1). NCBI lineage: Bacteria > Bacillati > Actinomycetota > Actinomycetes > Mycobacteriales > Mycobacteriaceae > Mycobacterium > Mycobacterium sp. Soil_C_30. The sequence goes on from NZ_JBDGJH010000008.1 coordinate 151,850, forward strand.
GCAGCCGACGCCGGAGCCGACTTCATTCAGGTGCTCATGCCCCGCCATCCCGGTGGCAACCCCGCGGGTGTCGCCGATCTGGTCGCGTATTTCGAACGCATCGCCACCGCGAGCGCACTGCCGGTGATCGTGTACCACAATCCATCTCAGGGCACCGACACCGATGCGCCGACCATGGTGGAACTGGCCTGCATCGACGGTGTGGTGGGGTTCAAGGAGAGTTCCCGCGACCTCATCAAGATCGGCCGGCTATGCGCCGAGATCGACTCGGCCGGCCACGCCCGGTACTACACCACCATGCAGGCGTTGCTGCCGACGCTGCTGCTCGGCGGCTCCGGGGCGATGATGCCTCCGCCGGGCACCGCAATCGGCGCACGGGTGGTCGCGGCCCACCGCGAAGGCGACCATACCCAGGCCGCCGAATGGCAACGCCACTTCCGCCAATTCCCCAGCCTGTGGGGGAGATACGGCCTGACCACCACCATGAAGACCGCGATGGCGGCGCTGGGGCATGACCTCGGCGGGCCCGCGGCACCCTTCGGGCCCATGCCCGCCGCCGACGCCGAGCGCCTGGCCCAGCACCTCACCGCAGCAGACCTCGGCTCCCTCCTCCCGGTCCCCACGGGTGCCGGACTCTCTTCGAAAGGTCCCCGACCGTGACCCAGACACTTCCCTCCGATGAACGCGGTGCCGCCGATCGCCCGAACGGTAGTCGGCACGCCTTCGCCGGTGCGTATCTCGGGTGGATGTTCGACGGTTACGAAACATTCGCGACCGTGCTGGTGGCATCCTTCATCGTGAACGACCTGGTGGGCCCGGGAGCCTCCGAGGCCAACCCCCACTACGTCGGCGGCATCCTCGCCATCACGCTGCTGTCCTGGGCGATCGGCGGCCTGGCCTCCGGAGTCCTGGCAGACCGGTTCGGGCGGCGGCGCGTCATGATCGTCTCGATTCTCTGGTACTCGATCTGCGCCGGCCTGACCGCCCTGGCACCGGCCTACGGCGTGCTGCTCCTGCTGCGTTTCCTCACCGGCCTGGGTATGGGTGCCGAATGGGGCGGGGGCAGTTCGCTAGTCGCCGAGACCGCACCCCCACGGCGTCGCGGTCTGCGGATCGCGCTGCTGCAGAGCGGTTTCGGCGTCGGCTTCCTCATCGCCACCGGTGTCTGGCAGCTCGTCAACCAGGGCAACCCCGGAGACTGGCGGTGGATGTACGCCCTCGGCGTGATTCCGGCCCTGCTCGTGCTCTACATCCGCAGAGCCGCATCCGACTCGCCGATGTGGATCAAGGCCGATCAGCAACGGCGCGCGTTGTCCACCGCGCTGTCGTCGGGAGCTTTGCGCAGCGAGCAGGCGGCCGAACTGCTCAAACCCACTATCAGTCAAGTCTTTTCGCACCCGGTGTACCGCCGGCGGGTCGTGATGCTCTCGATCGGTGCACTCGCGTCGATGGTCGGCTGGTGGGCGGTCTCGACGTGGATTCCCGCACACGCCCGCACCGTCCTGGCCGGTGTCACCGACGATGTCCCGAGTGCGGTCACCCTGGTTGTGTTCACCTACAACGCCGCGGGCGTGGTCGGCTACCTCGTCAACGGCTGGCTGGCCGACCTGCTGGGCCGTAAGCCGGTGATCTTCGCGTTCTTCCTGGCGTCCGTCGCGGTCACCCCGTGCATGTTCCTGCTGCCCGACAGTCGGGATTCCCTGGTGTTCTGGGCTGCGGTCAACGGCTTTTTCACCCTCGGCCAGATGACCTGGCTCGCGTTGTACCCGAGTGAACTGTTCCCCACCAATGTGCGCGCCACCGGCATGACCCTGGTGTTCAACTTGGCCCGTTTTCCCGCGGCCATCGGCGCTCTGATCAGCGCGTCGCTGATCAGCACCTTCGGTTCGATCTCCCAGGCTGCCGTCGTGATCGGCTGCGCCGGTTACGGATTGGGAGTCCTCGCCGCCTGGTTCCTGGGACCGGAGACCCGCGGCACGACGCTGCCCGGGCCGGCCGCTGTCGCCGACGTCCCGCAGGGAGTTTCCCAGTGACGAGTCCCACCTCCACCGGGCGTGCCCTCCACCGGCCACCGTCGCCACTGGACGACCCGTCGAGCCCGTTGTCGCGCATCGCGCGGCAACCGCTGATGCTCGGTCTGTTCCTGCCCACCCAGACCGGCGGGTTCTCTCAGTCGACGTACCCGAGGAGCACCCGCTGGGACTTCGCCTACAACCGCGATCTCACCCTTGCGGCCGAATCCCATGGCTTCGACTTCGTTTTCGGTCTCCAGCAGTGGGTCAAGAAGGGCGGATTCGGCGGCGACACGAACTACCGGGAGAACTTCCTGGACCCTTTCATCTCGACGGTCGCGCTGGCACCGCTGACGACGCGGATGGTGACCATCTCGACGGTCCATGTGCTCTACGGATCGTGGCATCCGCTGCATCTGGCCCGGTTCGCCGCGACCGCCGATCACATCGCCGGCGGCCGGTTCGGTCTCAACATCGTGACCGGGTACGACGCCCGCGAACCGCTGATGTTCGGGATGGACCGTATCGAGCACGACGAGAGATACCTGCGCGCTGACGAATTCGCCTCCATCATGGAGGACCTCTGGGCCGGTGAGGAAGACCTCACCCATCACGGCAGATGGTACGACCTGGAGGGAGCGTACGTGTCTCCGCGTCCGGCCTTCGGCCGCCCGATCATGGTGTCGGCGAGCGCATCTGCCGCCGGATTCGACTACGCGGCACACCATTCCGACATCGTCTTCACCTCCAGTCGCTCGGGTGCGCCGTACGCCGACGCGATGAGATCGATCCCGGCGATCACCGCGGAGATCAGCGCGGCCTTCCAACGGACCGGCCGGCAGCACAAAACGATCATCTTCCCGATGGTGGTCTGCCGGGAAACTCGCGAGGCGGCCTACGCCTACCGCGATGCGATCGTGTCCCGGGCGGACACCGCCTCGATCGCCAACTACGACGCGCGCCACCGTGCCGGCGACGCCCACGGTTGGCCCGAGCATGTCCCGGCCGACCGGGTACTCGGCGGGCATCTGCAGATCATCGGCAGCCCCACCGATGTCGCCGACCAACTCGAAGGTCTGCACCGGGCGGGTGTCGACGGGGTGCAGTTGGGCTTCTACGACTACGGTCCCGAACTCGACTTCTTCGCCGAGTCGGTGCTGCCCATCCTGGCGTCGCGGGGACTGCGGGTGCCCGACGTGAACTCACTGCCCACCACCGGAGAAGAGAACGCGCCATGACCATCGAGACGTCCGCCCGCGCGCTGGTCCGCGCCGAGCACGACGGGCCGGTCACCACCGTCACCCTCGACAACCCGGCAACCGCCAACGCGCTGACCTACGGCGCGATGCAGCAGTTCCTCGACGCGCTGCGCGCCGCCCACGCCCACCGCTCGCTGCTGCTCGTGCTACGCGCCGAGGGCGACGATTTCTGTGTCGGACGGGATCAGAAGGAGAAGGTCCCGGGCGTCACCAAGGCGGAATCCCTGGGCCTCATCCTCGAGGCCAACACCCTGCTGCGCGACTTCGCGGGGATCAGCGTCTGCGTCATCCGGGGTCGGGCGTTGGGGTTCGGCAGCGGGCTGGCGGTCCAGTCCGACCTGACGATCGCCGCCGACACTGCGACACTGGGCTTCGACGAGGTGCGCCATGGCCTGGCACCACTGATCGTCGCGGAGTATCTCCCTGCACTAGTGGGACCGCGGACCGCCGCTGATCTCGTCTACACGGGCCGCGATGTACCCGCCACGGAGGCGCTGTCCCTCGGACTGGTCAGCCGCGTCGTGCCGGAGGCCAAACTAGACGACGCCGCGGAACAGCTGTGTGACGGCTTGACGGGCACCGAACCCGGCGCGCTGCGGTTGCTCAAGAGTTATTCGACGAGACTGCGCGCCGGAACTCTGGCCGATCCCCATACCGCGGCCGTGGCTGAACTCGACGCGTGGCTGTCGGCGGGGCGCCCCGAGTACCCGGGCGGTCACGAGGCCTGACCCCCCGTCGAACACGCTGAAACCTCCTGGCGCGCAGATGTTCAGCTAGGTGGCACCCCGTGCACGGCCGTTCAGGCCTTGCCGGTGCGCTCCCGGTGCTTGCATCCGGGCCAGCAACACGGCCGTCGTTTGCCCTCCTCCAGCTCCTCCTGGGTGCGGCGGATCCGGCGCTCGCGGGTCTTGTCCTGTTTGGCGTCCTCGACCCAGCAGATGAACTCGTTGCGCGCCAACGGCGTGATGTCCTGCCAAGCCGTCAGCGCCTCGGTGTTGCCGAGAAGTGCGGCGCGCAGATCTGCGGGCAGCTTGTGCACCGCTCCGCCAGGTACTTGTGGGGGCATGGGTGTGAGGGTAGCGCCCACGGCGTGCTACGCCGAGATGCAGCGTAGGGCGACGGTTCAGGGCCATTCGAGTGGTGACTACCGCCCTACGGTGCACCAGGTAGCTCGTTTCCAGTCGACAGCGGCCCGTGGACGCACCCCAGGGTCGCGGGGGGTTCTGCTGAACCCCCGCGACTGCAGCCGTGGGGTGCGCGCCGGCATAGCACCGCGGAGCCCTTCAGGACACCGGCGTGGCAGCGGGCCTTTTCTGTCGCCGCTCGCCGATCCGCTCTATCAACCGCCGCCAGCGTGAGGGCCCTTTGTCGTCGTCGTCCTCGTCCTCGTCCGGCTGATCCATCGGAATGCCCTTGAACACAGCGAGATAGACGCTGATGGTGGTGACGATCATGATCATGATGACCGGGCCCAGCACGATACCCCAGAAGCCGAACATTCCCAGCCCGGCGAAGACCGACAGCAGCATCAAAGACGGGTTCAGATAGGCCTGCTTCGGCACCAGGAATGGTCTCAGGGCGTTGTCGATGTTGGTCACCACGATGATGTGGAACGCCACTACGAAGATGCCGCCAACCACGTTGCCCGTCAAGGCCATACCGATACCGAGCGGAATCGTCACGATGCCGCTGCCAAGCGGGATGAACGCCAGGGCCGTCAAGAAGATGGCGAACATGAAGAAACCCTCGTGCAAGCCCGCGATGTAGATGGACAGGGCGCCCGCCACGCCTTGGCACACGGCGATGATGAACTGGCCCTTGACCGTTGCCCGCACCATCGCGGCGATCTTGGCCATGTACAGATCGGACACCTCTTCGCCCAGCGGATTGAGCTTACGGATTAGGTTCAGCACCTGGTCGGCATTGGTCAGCAGCGAGAGGAACACGTAGAGGAAGATGATGGCCGCGGCCAGAGCGAAGGCCACCCCGCCGGCGGACGCGCTCGCGAAGTTCAACACCGCTTGCCCGATGGTCTGGCCGGCTTGAGCCGCATAACCGCGCAAGGAATCCGGCGTCAAGTTGATGTCGATGAACGGCACCCTGTTGAGGAGTTCGTTGGCGCTGCCGAGCAGGCGGATGCCCAGCGCGTTGAGGTCGGTGCGCTGGACCCAGTGGCCGATGCTCTCGACCATCTGGCCGATCTGCAGGAATGCCAGAAACCCCACCAGTCCCAGCGGGATTCCGACGGTCGCGACGGCCGCCAGCAGCGTCAGCGTCGCCGAGATGGCGTTGTTGAACCGGGTGTTGAGCCGCACGTACAGCGGGTTGAATAGGTGCGCCGCCACTGCGGCGATCACTATCAGGATGAAGTACCGACGCAGGAAGTACGCGCCGAAGATCAAGGCGATGACCAGCAGAACGGCCAGGGCGCGCTTTTGTGTGCGCGTGAAGTCGTCGAGCATCGCGCCAGTGTAGAGGGCTACGGTGTCTGACCTGCGAACTTCATCAGATGCTCGTGGATGTTGGGGTAGCGCTTCAGGTGGGCGCCACCGTTGAGGTCGATGACTTCACCTGTCAGCCACGAGGATTTGTCCGAACACAGGAACGCCACGGCGTCGGCGATGTCCTGCGGCGTGCCGGTGCGTCCGAGCGGGGTGTTCTCGACGTACTCCTCCACCACGCCGGGGATCATCGCGGCCGGCTCGGTGAGCGGGGTCGGAACGAACCCGGGGGAGACGGCGTTGACGCGGATGCCACGCGGCCCGAGTTCGAGCGCAGCCACCTGCGTCAGCATTGCCAGCCCGGCCTTGGCCGAACAATAGGCGCTCATCCCGACCGCCGGCTGCCGCGCGTTCAGCGATGTCAGCGACACGATCGAGCCACCCTCGCCCATCCGCTGCCCGGCGTGCTTGAGCACCAGGAAGCCGCCGGTGAGGCAGACGTCGACCACCTCCCGGAACTGTGCGACGTCCAGGTCGGTGATGGGGCTGAAGCCGCTGAAGCCGGCACAGTTCACGGTGGCGTCCGGGACGATGCCCTCGAACAGCGCCTGCACGGAGGCTTCGTCGGTGACGTCGACGAACGCGCCCGCGTGGGGCGCACCGAGTTCGGCGGCGCGTTGCCGTGCCCCGTCTACGTTGCGGTCGGCGATGGTCACCGTCGAGTCGGCGGCCAGGGTCTGCGCAATAGCCCAGCCGATCCCGGAGGCGCCGCCGACGACGACGGCGTGCCGCGTCACTGCTGGCCTTTCGCGGTCTCCGGACGCGGGTCGCCCCATTTGGCGGTGACGGCACCCCATGGGTCGGCGTAGATTCCCGGCGCCTTGTAGTAGGCGGCGCGCCGCGTGAGGATCTGATGGGCGATGGGCGCGGCCAGTCTGATCAGCGGCCGCTTCCAGCCCGCGTTCTCGGCCGTCTCGATCAGCATTTCCGGCCACGAATGACGTTGGAAGTCAAGCACTTCCTGTGCCCGGCTGGTGTCCATCCAGTCGGTGGCGAACCACTTGAGGTCACTGTTGGGGTCGCCTTTGCGTCCGATGGGCAGCCCGCCCACCAGACCCATGGCCGCGGCGGTGGCCGGCCCGATGTCGCCCTGGGTCAGCCGGTGGGTGCTGTCGCCGCCGATGAGCAGCGTCTCGCCCAGGCAGTCGGCGGTGGTGGCGTTGGCGAAGGCACGCGCGACATCGCGGACATCGACGGTCTGGATGCGCCCGTCGGTGGGCAGCAGGCCTTCGAAGAAGATGAAATCGGGGTTGAGATCGAATTGCAGTGCCACCGTGAGCACTCCACCCAGGCGCAGGATCGCCCAGTCGAGATCCGAGGCGCGCACCAGTCCTTCGGCTTCGACCTTGTGCGCCCCGTAGATGTCGTACGGCGCCACCGGGGTGTCCGCGGTCAGCACGTCGGTGATGCGGTGCGGGTTGCGCGGCCCGTACACCGCGACGCTGGACGCGAGCACGAATCGCGGTGGCGCCGCCTGCCTGGTGGCGGCGGCCAGCAGATTGGCGGTGCCGTCGACATTCACCTTCTTGGCCAGTGCGTGGCGGCTGTAACAATGCGGGGCGATCACGGCGGCCAGGTGGATGACCGACGTGGGCACGACGTCGGCGAACAGGGCGTCGACGGCGGCCGGGTCGGTCAGGTCGGCGTAGCGCACCAGCACTCCGGGCGGGAGTTTGGTGGCCGCCTCACGGTTGGCGGGGATGTCGAGGTCGGTGGCGACGACCCGGCGCCCCTCGGCGGCCAGATGAGCGACGGTGGCGGATCCGACCAAGCCGAATGCCCCCGTGACCAGTACCGTCATGCGTCTCCCTCAGCCCGATCTGGAACGTGTTCCAGACCCTACTAGGTGAGGCCCGTCGGGTCACTGAGGAAGGTGCGTCTTGGCCTCGTCATAACCTGCGGACCTGCTCTCGCCACCCGGGCCGTAGACCACGTACCGCACTCCTGTGGAGAAGGCCGTCGACGACAGCAGCCGCAACGGCAGCGAATCACCCTGATCAGAATTCATCGCCGGACGCAGCGGAACCCGATGTGGCTCATCCCCGTGTCGACGGCCTGGGGCCGGCGGGCAGCCGGGCGGTAGCGCCGGCAGTAGCTGTCGGCGCACAGGAACGATCCACCCTTGATGACACGACGCGCGACCCCGGACTGCGGGTCTCTGGACTCCTCGGCGCAGCAGGATGCGCTGGCCCGGTCCGAGCTGTAGAAGTCGGTGGTCCACTCCCAGACATTGCCTGCCATGTCGTAGAGGCCGTAACCGTTGGGCGGGTAACTGCCCACCGCCGCCGACTGGCCGTAGCCGGTGTCGGGCAGGTACGGGAATTCGCCGTGCCAGTAGTTGGCCAGCTTCTGACCGGGCGGCTCGGGTTCCTCGCCCCAGGTGTAGGCGGCGTGCGGGAGCCCGCCGCGGGCCGCGATCTCCCACTCGGCTTCGGTCGGCAGGTGCAGGCCCGCCCAGTCGGCGTAGGCCTGCGCGTCCTCGAACGCGATGTGCACGACGGGGTGGTGGTCGCGGCCGCTGAGTCCGGAGCGCGGTCCACGCGGATGGTTCCAGCAGGCGCCGGGTGTCCATGTCCACCACTGCGACAGGTGACGGAGGTCGACGGGCCCGGGCGTGCGCCGGAACACCATGGAACCGGGCTGCAGGTTCTCGGGAGGGGCCCCGGGGTAGTCCGCCGGGTTCAGCGGCCGCTCCGCGACCGTCACGTGACCGGTGGCCGAAACGAACTGTTCGAATTCGGCATTCGTCACCTGGTGGGGCTGGATCCAGAACCCGTCGACCGTCACCTGGTGTGCCGGGGCTTCCTCGGGATAGTGGTCGTCGGAACCCACCATCGCCGTCTGCCCCGGGATCCAGACCATGTCACTCGCTGAAGACATGGGTCCAATCGTCGCGCATGCTGGCCACCGACCACTTGCGAGCCGCCGCCAACTCCAGAGCCTTCTCCGCGCCCGCGACATAGTCGAATTCGCGGGCCGCGTCGTCATGTTTGACCAGCAGCGCCAGCGACGGCAACACACCGGAGGTGGTGTACTCCAGCATCTCGATGTCGCCGTTGGAGTTACCGGCGGCGAAGATCGGGCGGCGGCCGGTGCGGCTCCAGATGCGGACCGGCTTGATGGGGCCGTCGTCGAGGAACTCTGCCTGCGCGGTGGTGAACAGCCGACCGTCCTGGTAGATCAGTCCGACCGAACTGCCGATCACCCGCTCCGGCGGAATGCCGTACATCGGCCCGGTGACCGGCCGCATGAAATCGCGTCCACCGCCGGAGACGATGTAGTTGGTGAACCCGTGCGCCTCCAGGTAACGCAACAACTCGACCATGGGCGGGTAGCCCGTGGCGGTGTAGGGGCGGTCCAGGGTGGGATGACGGATGTCTGCGAAGAACGTGCGCACCCGTTCGGCATGTTCCTCGGTGGAGATCGCCGCATTGGCGGAAAGAATCCCCGCCGCAAGCACTTTCAGATCGCTGTCGTCACCCTCGTAGTGCTTGGTGACGGCGGCGCCGAACCATTGCAGGTCGCCGGCCGCGGCGGCCCGGTACGGTTGGCGCTCGGCCAGCGACGGATCCTCGGCCACCTGTTGCGCGAGCCGGCGCACCAGGAAGTCCAGCTGCACATAGGCCGGTTTCTCACACCACAGTGTTCCGTCGTTGTCGAACACGGCGATGCGTTCTTCCGGCGCCACATAGCTTTCTCCGGGAGCGGTGACAAGCGCGACGAAGTCGACGATGGCCGCCTTCGTGGGCCCGTCTTTCCATGAGTCCAGCATTTAGTCCTTCGCCAGGAATTCGTGGAGCTTCTCCAACGCCTGGTCGATGGTGAAGCTGGCCGGTTCGTGCCGGGGCGGGAACTCCTTGAACGTCTCCAGGAACTGCGTCACGATCGCGCTGGCGTAGAAGACCAAGAAGCCGCGGCGAATCAGCCAGTCCCAGTACGTGTTCGAGGTGATGTCGGCGCGTTCGAACGGATCTGTGCGCAGGTTGAACAGCTTGGGCACCCGCAGCGGTGTGAACGGCTCGGCCCACACCTGCAGCGTGCCCTGGCAGCGCTGTTCCTGGAACACCACCTTCCAGTTGTCGTAGCGCAGACCCAGGACGTCGCCATCGTCGGAGAAGTAGATGAAGCCTTCTCGTGGGCTCTCGTCGACCTCGCCGGTCAGGTATGGCAGCAGGTTGTACCCGTCGATGTGGACTCGGAACTCTTTCTCACCCGCCGCGTGACCCGCCTTCAACTTCTCCACGATGTCGGGTTCGCCGGCGGCGGCCAGAAAAGTGGGAAGCCAATCATGATGCTGCACAATCTCGTTCGAGATCGAGCCGGCGGCGATCTTGCCGGGCCAGCGGATCAACTCCGGCACCCGGAACGCACCTTCCCAGTTCGTGTTCTTCTCGCTGCGGAACGGGGTGGTGGCGCCGTCGGGCCAGGTGTTGGCGTGCGGGCCGTTGTCGGTGGAGTAGATGACGATGGTGTCCTCGGCGATGCCGAGCTCGTCGACCGCGTCCAGAATCTGCCCCACATGGCGGTCGTGATCGATCATGGTGTCGTGATAGGGCGACTGCCAGCGGCCGGCCTGTCCGACGCTTTCGGGTTTGGTATGGGTGAACAGGTGCATGTGCGTCGTGTTCATCCACACGAAGAACGGGGTGTCCGCCGCGGCTTGACGTTTGATGAAGTCGACGCAGGCTTCGGTGGTTTCGTCGTCGATGGTCTCCATCCGCTTGCGGGTCAGCGGACCGGTGTCCTCGATGCGTTGTCTGCCCACCGGTCCCCATCGTGGATGATCGGGCTCATCTGAGACTTCGTCGGTGGCCCAGCACCTCAGGACTCCCCGGGGCCGCGCCGCCTCGTACATGCGGGGGAACTGCTCCCGGTCCGGGTAGTCGGGGTTCTCCGGCTCCTCCTCGGCGTTGAGGTGGTAGAGGTTGCCGAAGAATTCGTCGAAACCGTGCACCGTGGGCAGGTGCTTGTTGAGATCGCCGAAATGGTTCTTGCCGAACTGCCCGGTGGCATAGCCGAGAGGTTTGAGGAGCTCGGCGATCGTGGGATCATCGGCGGCCCAACCGATATCGGCCCCCGGCACGCCGACCTTGCTCATCCCGGTGCGATAGACACTCTGCCCGCTGATGAACGCGGCCCGGCCGGCGGTACAACTCTGCTCGCCGTAGGAGTCGGTGAACCGCATGCCCTCGGTGGCGATGCGATCGATGTTGGGGGTGCGGTATCCCATCAGTCCGTCGCTGTAGCAGCTGAGGTTGGTGATGCCGATGTCGTCGCCCCAGATGACCAGGATGTTCGGTTTGCCGTTCGGCATGCTCGAGTCTCCGTTCCCCACGCGGCCCTGCTTGGGCCAGGCGGGGACAACGCTATTCGGTTGACGGACGTCAGGTGAGGTAGTTCACGAACTACTGGTCTCGTCGTTGCGGCAACGTCGCATAGGTGAAATCGAACAGATAGTCGTTCAGCGCCAGGGAGGCCGTCTCGGCGGCGTCGCCGTCGCCCTCAGCGATCGACGCCAGAATGTCGTGGTGCAGTTTGGCGGCCCGGGCCAGATCATCGGCCGGTGCGGAGAGGTTGCCGAACCAGAACCGCCGGGACAGGCCCTGCAAGGGAGCCATGGCAACTTCGACGAACTCGTTGTGCGTGGCGCTGACCACCAGGGCATGCGCTGATCGCAGGAACCGGGAGAAGTCCTCGACCGACAGCGGTCCGCCCAGTACGTCGTCGGCGAGCCGGCGGGCCGTGGCGCGTTGCTCGGCGCTGGCGCGTAGCGCGGCGAGGCGGACGGCGAACGGCTCGAGCGTGCGGCGCAGCTCCAGCAGCTTCAGCTGCGCCTCGATGGAGGCCACCGGCACCAACACGCCGCGGTTCGGGTGGATCTCGACCAGCCGTTCGCGCGCGAGCCGCTGCAAGGCCTCGCGGACCGGGGTGCGACCCAGGCCCGTTCGCTCCATCAGCTGCTTCTCCGAGACCAGCGTGCCGGGTGCCAGCTCCTGCAACACGATCATCCGCTCGATGTCGAGGAACGCCTGATCGGACTTGTTCGGGGTGACGCCGGTCATGTCGGTGCCTTGTCTGTCACGGGGTAGACATTATCGCGACAGTCCATGTACGGTCCGTCTATGACTGATATATCGGTTGAATGGCGGTTGGATGCCGGTTGTGGGGAGGTGGCTGCTCGCAAATTGCCGGTGCTCGCCGACGTGGACGTCGCCGTGGTCGGAGCGGGTGCCGCCGGTGTCGCCGCGGCCACCGTGGCTGCTGAAGCGGGCGCATCGGTCCTGGTGCTCGAGAAGTACGGATTCGCAGGCGGTGCTGCGGTGGCCGGGATGTCGGGCACCATCTGTGGCATGTACCTGGCGTCGGAGGACGCCGCCAGGCCCCACCAGGTGGTCTACGGGTTCACCGAACGATTCGCCGGAGAGTTGACCGCCCGCGGCGGCCTCACCGAGCCGCAGCGATATGGCAAGACGTTCACCTCCGCCCACGATCCGCTGGTGTGGCGCGAGGCCGCCGATGATCTGCTGACCGCCGCCGGCGTGCGAATCCTGTTCCACACACAGGTGCTCGACGTCGTGACCGAAGGGGAGCAATACCGCGGTCTGGTGGTTGCGTCGAACGCCGGTGTCGCCGTGATCCGCGCCGCCCGCATCATCGACGCCTCCGGCGACGGGGCGGTCGTCGCCCGCGGCGGAGGCGCCTACCGATTCGGCGATGACGGCCGTATCCAGAACCCGACCATGTTCTTCAGGCTGGGCAATGTGGACCTCGAGACGTTCTGGGCCGCTTGGGGTCCCGACACGATCAGCCCGCCCTGGGTATCCAAGGCCATCGAAGTGGCTCGGTCCGCAGGACAGGACCTGCCACGTAACAAGATCTGGGTCTTCGCCACCAGCAGACCAGATGAGCTGCTGGTCAACGCAACCCGGCTGACGGGACCCGATGGCCGGATGCTCAACGTCATCGACCCCGCCGACTTCACCCTCGCCGAGATCGGTGGACGCCGCCAGGTCCGCGAATACGCCCGATTCCTCGCCGAAGCCATCCCGGGGTGCGCCGACGCCTTCGTCGTCGATACCGGTGTCGAGGCCGGAATCCGCCAGACCCGCACCGTGGCCGGGGTGGAGACGCTGCTGGACAGCGACGTGGTCAACGGCACCAAACGGTCCGACACCATCTGCCGGTCACCGTGGCCCATCGAACTGCACGATGGTCAGCGGCCGAAACTGCACTGGCTGCTCGACGATTACTACGACGTACCCTTCGGGACGCTGGTCCCCGAGCGTGGCGAGAACATCATCGTCGCCGGCCGCTGCCTGTCCGCTGAGCACCAGGCACTGGCCTCGGCGCGCGTGACCGCGCAGTGCTTCGAATACGGTCACGCCGCCGCCGTGGCCACCTTGGCCTCGCTCGACTCCGGAGTGGCCTACCGGGAACTCGACGTGCGGACCGTCCAGGACCGCATGATCGCCAACGGAAGTGCGCTCTCGCCCGCGACCCCGGTCGCAGCGCACACGGAAAGCGCAGTGCACAAGGAAAGGGACAGCGCATGACCGACAACTTCGAACGCGCCACCGACGGAGGCTTGCGCAGCAACTTCACCCCGGGCAGCACCCGGTGGGCGGTGCGCCGCGCGCAGTGGAGCGCCATGGGCATCAGCGTGGACGATCAACAGAAGCCGAAAATCGCGGTGGTCAACACCTCGTCGAAACTGTCGGTGTGCTTCGCCCACCTCGACGATGTGGCGGTGCGGGTGGCCGACTCGATCCGTGAAGCCGGTGGCTTACCGTTCGAGATACGCACCACGGCGCCAAGCGATTTCGTCACCAGCGCCGGACGCAAAGCCCGTTACCTGATGCCGACCCGGGACTTGATCGTCAATGACGTCGAGTCCGCGGTCGAGGGTGCGGTGCTCGACGGCATCGTGTTCCTGTCGTCCTGCGACAAGACCACCCCTGCGCATCTGATGGCGGCGGCACGACTGAATCTACCGTCGATCGTGGTGATCGGCGGCTACCAGAAGGGCGGCCGGTACAGCGGCTGTTCGGTCGACATCGACACCGTGTACGAGTCCGTCGGCGCTCTGGCGTCGGGCACCATGACCGTCGACCAACTCGGTGAACTGGCCGACCGAGCCATCGAAGGCCCCGGCGTCTGTGCGGGGCTGGCGACGGCCAACACCATGCACTGCCTTGCAGAGGCGCTGGGCATGACCATCGCTGGTTCGGCGCCCACCCGCGCCAACTCCGAAGCCATGCTGGCCAACGCCAGCTCGGCCGGCCGGCGCATCGTGGCCATGGTCGAGGAGAACTTGACCGCGCGCCAGGTGATCACCGATGCCGCCATCGAGAACGCCATCGAAGTGGCTCTGGCACTGGGTGGTTCGGTGAACTGCATTCGGCACCTCACCGCGATCGCCGCGGAGGCCGACCTCGATGTCGATGTGGTGGGTCTGTTCGAGAAACTCGGCCGCGATGCCGTGCAACTGGCGGCGATCCGCCCCAACGGCGCGCATCAGGTGTGGGACCTCGACGGGATCGGCGGTGTCCAGACGGTGCTGCGCACTCTGCTGCCGCGGTTGCACGGCGACGCCCTGACCGTCGACGGCCGCACCGTGGCCCAACGCGCCGAGCAGGCCCGCGCCGCCGACGGCGACGTGTTGCACGGGCTCGACGACCCGATCAACGACGAGCCCGGCCTGATCATCCTGCGTGGCTCGCTGGCACCGGACGGGTCCATTGTCAAGGTAGCGGGCGTCGGTAAAGCCACCCGGCGTGACTTCACAGGTCCTGCCAAGGTTTTCGTCGGTGAGGACGACGCGATCGCCGCGCTCGGCCAGGGCGGGATCGAGCGCGGCGATGTGATCGTGCTGCGCGGCATGGGCCCACGCGGTGGACCGGGAACGGTGTTCGCCGCCAGCTTCGTGGCCGCGCTCAACGGTGCGGGACTCGGCGGGCACGTTGCCGTTGTCACCGACGGGGAACTGTCCGGACTCAACCACGGTCTGGTGGTGGGGCAGGTCATGCCCGAGGCCGCCGACGGTGGACCGCTGGCCGGGCTCCAGGACGGAGACACCATCAGCATCGATCTCGACGCCCGGCGTGTGGACGTGCACCCTGTCCGCGACGGTGCGCCGGTACGCGCCGCAGGCGATGCCCCGGAGCGGGGCTGGCTCGGTCAGTACGCCGCCCTCGTCGGCCCAATCCAAGGAGGCGCCGTCCTGCGTCGACCTGCTCGCTGACACAACACCTTTCACCTCACCGAAGGACTCCGTCGCATGACAACCGTTGGATCCAAGCAGGCCCGCAAGGCCGGGATCGCCGCTCTGGTCGGCACCACCCTCGAGTGGTACGACTTCCTCATCTACGGCACCGCAGCAGCATTGGTGCTCAACAGCCAGTTCTTCCCGAGCGTCGACCCCACCGTCGGCACCCTCGCGGCGTTCGCCACCTATGCCGTCGGTTTCCTGGCGCGGCCGCTGGGCGGCATCGTGCTGGGCAACATGGGCGACAAGGTGGGCCGCAAGAAGATGTTGGTCTTCACCATCGTGCTGATGGGTGTGGCCACCACCTTGATCGGTGTGCTACCCAACTATGCGGCCATCGGTGTGTGGGCGCCAATCCTGCTGATCGTGCTGCGGCTGCTGCAGGGCTTCGGTGCCGGGGGCGAATATGCCGGCGCCGTGGTGCTTTCCGTCGAACATGGTGACCAGAAGCGCCGGGGACTCGCCGGTGCGTGGGCACCCGCCGGGTTCGCGCTGGCGACGTTGTTGTCGACAGGAGTGTTCCAACTCGCCACCCTGCTGCCCGAGGACGCGTTCCAGAGCTGGGGCTGGCGGGTGCCGTTCCTTCTCGGATCGGTGTTGCTGATCGTGGGTTACTTCATCCGTCGCAGCATCGACGAGACCGACGCGTACGTGAAGGCCGTGGAGGCTGAACAGGCCGGTGTGGTCGAAGCGACGAAGATCCCGGTGTTGGAGGCTATCCGGCGTAACCCGCGCAACTTCCTGGTGGTGATCGGAGCCCGCATGGCGGAGAACGGTTTCGCCTACCTGTTCCCGGTTTTCGCCGTCGGATTCGCGGTGAACACTCTTGGGGTGGAGCGCAGTACCACCCTGTTGGCCGTGGTGATCGCGTCCGCGGTGCAGGTGCTGTTCATCCCGATCTGGGCGCATGTCAGCGATCTGGTGGGCCGCCGCCCGGTGTATGCCGGCGGTGCGCTGCTCTCGGTCATCTGGTTGGTGCCGTTCTTCCTGATGCTGGAGTCATTGAGTGCGCCGCTGCTGATCCTGGGATTTGTTGTCGGACTCGGCATCCTGTACCCGGCGATGCTCGCACCCCAGGCCGCCTACTTCGCCGAACTGTTCGACACGCGCACCCGGCTGTCCGGATTCGCGTTTGCCCGTGAGATCGGTTCGGTGCTGGCCGGCGGCTTCTTGCCGCTGATCGCCACCGCGCTGATCGCCGCGTTCGGGCACTGGTGGGTGATCGTGGTGTACCTGGGAATCCTGACCGCGCTGACGATGGTGGCGCTGGCGTACGGACCGGAGACCAACCGGCGTGACATCGTGGAGGCGGCCGAGCCCGAGGACGCGACGACGGATTCGGCCAAGGCCACCTCACTCTGAGTTGGTGTGTCAACCGGTGAACTCGTGGCGGTGCGTCTGCGCCCACCCGGGATCACCGGTTGACGCGTACTCGATCCATGACCGGTGCATCTCGCTTGCCAGCGCTTGTGGCGGGGTCAGCGGCCCCAGCAGTCCACTGGAGCCGCGTAGCGCGGGCTCGTCGATACAGTCGAAGACAAACGGCAGTTCGACCGCGTGCGCGGCACCCAGCCGTCCGTTGAGGGCCGGCGACCGCCAGATGAACCGATACTCGTGCAGCGGCGCCTCGCCACGTGATGTGTGCGCGTCCACGAGCTGCCGCGTGCCTGCGCCGAAGAGTGCGTCGCTCAGCAGAGCAGAGCGTCTCTCACCCCAAGTCGAATCGGGCAGGCGCGAAAGCAGTTCGGCGACAGTCGCGTCGGGATCTGCGCTGCTACGTGCGGCCAGCTCACGCACATCGGTCTCCGAGGACCTGTCCAGATCACCCTGCGGCGCCAAATAGAGATTGCCCTCCTCGGCGTTGGTGCCGATGAGGAGTGGGACCTGTGCGCCGAACCCCGCCGCGACCACCTCCGCGGGCTGACGCTCCAGCACCACACTGAACGGACTGAGCCCCACAAGAGGATCACAACGGCTGCCTGTCTGCAGATCGACCCCCGTCAGCGCAGCGCCCAGCTCGACCAGCTGACCATCGGAGAAGCTCGAGAACGTGGTCGAACTGGGTGCTGTATCGAGGAGCAGACCGGCACGGTGGGTGACACGGGCGGCTTGCTCGAGATCAAAGGCGCCAACCCCGTTGCCACTCTGGATGATCGCCCGCCGTATCAGCACTCCGATGTCAGGCACGGTCAGGAGAGCCCCGACCATGGTGGCCCCGGCTGACTGCCCGAACAGTGTCACATTGTCGGGATCTCCGCCGAACGCCGCGATGTTGGTCTGCACCCACCGCAGTGCGGCCAACACGTCGAGCATCCCGCGATTGGGCGGGGCGTCAGCCACATCCAGGAAGCCGATGACGCCCAGTCGGTAGGTGACTGTCACCAGCACGACGCCGTCCCGCGCGAAGGTCGCGCCGTCGTACAGCGGCGATCGGGTGGAGCCGGAGACGAACCCGCCGCCGTGCACGAACACCATCACCGGCCGCTGGGTGGCGCCTTCCGGGGCCCAGACATTGACTTTCAGATAGTCCGGATCGCCCACGCGGGCGACCCCGAAGAACGGCGACATGTTCAGCGCACCGAACCCGGTGCGTGGCTTCTGGGGCGCTGCCGGCCCTGGCCGGGTGGCATCGAGAACACCTGTCCATCCCAGATGTGTTGCAGGGGCCGCAAACCGGGCCGGACCTGTCGGCGGTGCCGCGTAGGGAACACCCAGGAACACCGACCCCGCAGCACCGTTGATCCCGCGGACGGCGCCGGTAGCGGTGGCCACGATCACCTCAGACATCGGTCACCCGCGCGAACGCTGCCCATTTCTTGATCGCAAAGCCGTCGCCCTGGTGACGCACCTCGGCACCGCCGTGCCCACCGAGGTGCGCAGGGAACACCAGGGTGTTGGTATCGGCCGCCTGAGCGAGTACCCGCCGCCGGGTGGCCATGGCCTGGGCAGGGTCCTCGCAGAAACAGCTGTTGATGTCAGGGTCGATCACCTGCAGCGCAGTGTGTAGCAGGTCGCCGACGAACACCGCTCGCTCGGTGCCGGATTGGAGGCGCAGGATCGACGATCCCGGAGTGTGGCCCGGGGCCAGGTCGAGCCGAAGATTGCTGTCGATGTCCAGCTGTGTGTCCCAAAGCTGGACTTGTCCGGCATCGTGCACCGGAGCGACGCTGTCCTCGAACACGATCCGGCTTCTGTCACCGAGGCGGGACGGCCGGCCGTTGGCGGGGTTCCAGAACTCGAAGTCGGCGCGCGACATCAGGTACGTGGCGTTCGAGAAGGTCGGCACCCACTCGCCGTCGCGCAGGACGGTGTTCCACCCGACGTGATCGTTGTGCAGATGGGTGTTGACGACGACGTCCACCTCGTCGGGTCGGACACCTGCTCGTGCGAGGTTGCCCAGGAAGTCCGTCTCGAGGTGGTCCCAGACCGTGCCGGGGCGTTCCTTGTGATTCCCGGCGCCGGTGTCGATGAGAATCGTCTTGCCCTCGCTGCGCAGTACCCAGGTCTGCAGGGCGGATACACACATCCCGGAACCGGGGTCGTAGAAGTCAGGCACCAGCCAGTCCTGATTGGCCTCCCACGATTCATGACAGCTGTCCGGGAAGAAGGTTGCCGGCGACAGGTCGACCGATCCGAAGTATTCCATGACGCGGGTGACCGAGACGTCGCCCAGTTCGAGTTTGTCCATGTCTCCCAGGGTCCGGCTGGTGTACCGCCGCAACCAGCCCCGGCGATGCCTATCACTGGCAGGGTCAGGAACCGACGGGGCGCGGATGCGCGCAAAGAGCGATAGTGGAGATATGACGTACACCAGCCTCGGGGAGTTCCTGCGTGCCCGGCGTGCCCAACTCGATCCGCACGACTTGGGGCTGACCATGGTGTCAGGACGACGCCGCGTGGCCGGGCTGCGCCGTGAGGAACTGGCTCAGCTGGCCGGAGTCAGCGTCTCCTACTACACCCGCCTGGAACAGGGCCAGTCCGTCAATGCCTCCGACGCGGTGCTCGATGCGATAGCCAGGGCGCTGCGCCTCGACGAGCACGAACAACGACACCTGCACACGCTGGCCGGCGCCCGACCCAGACGGGCGACCAGGATTCCTGCCGAACGTGTCGACCCGTTGACCAGGGATCTGCTGCTGTCTCTGGGGAACCTGCCTGCGCTGGTGGTCGGCGTTCGCCTGGACATCCTGGCCTGGAACTCGGCGGGGCACGCGTTGCTGGCCGGTCACCTGGACCGCGACGCGGTACATCGTCCTGTGGATCGACCCAATCTGGCGCGGATGCTGTTCTTGGACAACCACACTCGCGAGCTCTACGTAGAATGGCAGCGCAAGTCACGCGCCGTCGTCGGTGCCCTGCGCCACGTCGCCGGTCGTTACCCGGATGATCCGGCGCTGGCTGCTCTGATCGGTGAATTGTCGATGAAGAGCCCAGAATTCGTCGCACTGTGGCGTGACCACCGGGTCAAACCGTGTGAAGCGGACTCATACCAGCTGAGGCACCCGACGCTTGGACCGCTGACCGTCACCCAGCACAACCTGGGGGTGGCGCGGGCCACCGGGCAATCCGTGTGCATCGTGACGGCGAGCCCGGGATCGCCGTCGGCGGACACGCTCGACCTGTTGGCCACCCAGGTCCGGGACAGGCCAGGCCCTGTCGCGGTACCGGCTGACCGCTGAGTTCACTCGAAGATGTCGGTGGGCACCATTGCCGAAACCAGCACGTTCGGTACGTCGACAAGCTGGCTGATCCGGAGGTCGACGGCGACGCTGCACAGCGCATAAGCCTGCGCACGGGTGAAACCGCGTTCGCCGGCGAGGTGATCGACCATGTGACGCAACGCATTGCGGGTGGCGAGGTTGAGGTCCTCGGGATGGATCCGGCCGTCGGCGTCGACCGGGGTGCCCGTCACCGCGAAGTGCGGCCGGCTCGCCACGTCAGGAGGGCCTACGGTCAGCCGCTCGTAGCTCAGGTGCCGCAGATCGACTGCGGATCCCTTGCGCAGGTCGAGGCGTACTACCACCCGTGTAGTGGTTTCCACTGCGGCACCGCAGGATTCACCGTCACCCTGGGCGAAGTGTCCATCGCCCACGGAGAACAGGGCACCGGGTACCCAGACCGGTAGATACACCCGGCTTCCCGCCGTGAGGTGTTTGATGTCGATGTTGCCGCCGGCTTCGGTGGGGGAGATGGTGCGGCGAGCCGGGTCATCTGGGCGGTCCGGCGGCACCGCCGAGACGGGGTTCGGCAGTTCGACCAGACCGCCGTCGTCGGCGGCCCGTCGTTCCGCGGCTTTGGTGCGCTCGAACAGTTCCCGGGACGGCGCCACCCCCATCACGCCCATGAAGGGCGCACCGGGCAACCGCACGCCCGGTAGATCAACGGAACGGGCGAAACCGTCGGCGATCTCCCAGCGCACGATGTGCGGCTCGGTGAACTCGTCACGCAGGAATCCGAATCCGGGAATGTTCAGCGTGGCACCGAAGTCGCCGGTTTCGACCGACAGCACATCGACCACCAGCAGATCTCCCGGTTCCGCGCCCTCGATGTGCACGGGGCCCGTGAGCGGATGAATCCGGGTGGCGTCCATCAGCAGCACGTCGGCCGCAGTGGAGTCCCGGGTGATCTGGCCGTCGTACCCGTCGCGAGCGCGGAGTGAGACGGTGTCTCCAGGGTTGCAATGCAATACCGCCGGGATGTCGGGATGCCATCGGTTGTGACCGGCCCTGGGGTCGTCAACCAGCGGTGAGGTCAGATCGAGTTCGATCTCGTGCACAGCGCTCATGATGCCGTATCCGGGGGAGACGGAAAGCCTCCGCGGGCACGCTCGAAAGTGTGCGCGACGCGTAGCACTGTCGCGTCGTCGAAGTGTCTGCCCACGATCATCATGCCAGTGGGCAGGCCGTCGACCATGCCCGCCGGGACGCTGCACGCCGGGTGCCCGGTGACGTCAAAGGTCGCAGTGTTCGCCATCATCTCCAGGGCCCGCGCCATGGATTCCTCGAGAGTGGCGTCCGCGTCGGGGATCACGCTGGCGAGGATCGGGGTGGTGGGCATGACGAGTACGTCGTAGCGTCCGAGGGCCTCGTCATAGGCAGCACGCAGATGCGGCACCAGGTTGCGCGCCATCCCGTAATGGGCGCCATGATTACGGTCGATGGTGTGGCGTCCGGCGAGCAGGACGAGCTTGACGGTATCCGGGAAGAGGGTTCCGTCGGCCCGCCACCTGCCGCCGTAGTGCGCCATCAACGTGGGATCGTAGTGGCCCTGCCAATTCATGCCGTAGGCGTTACCGTCGACCATCTGGGCGGTGCCGCCCTCGATGGAGATCACGTCCCAGATCCTCTTGCCGTACCGATGCCAGGGCACCGAAACCTGTTCACAGAGAAGGCCTTCGCCGCTGAGTACCTCGACCGCGGCGCGAACGGCCTCGTCCACGCCGGGCACCGACTCCGGATGGCCGAACCCTTCGCGCACCACACCCACCCGCAGTCCTGCCGTGGGCCGCGCGAGCTCGGCGGTGAAGTCAGGCACGCTCACGCCGCCATGTTGCCTGGGGTCCAGCCCGTCCGTCCCGGCGATGACCCCCAACACGAGTGCGGCATCGGCGACGGTCCGTGTCATCGGGCCCACGTGATCGAGGGTCTGCTCGATGGGGAAGGCGCCGGTGTAGGGCACCAGGCCGTGGGTCGGTTTGTGCCCGACGATGCCGGTGAAGGCGGCGGGCAGCCGGACCGACCCGCCCTGATCGCCGCCGAGCGCGACGTCGACGGCACCCGAGGCCACCAATGCCGCACTGCCGCTGGACGAGCCGCCGGTGGTTCGTCGGTGATCCCAGGGGTTGCGGACGGGGCCGGTGGCGGCGGTGTGCGAGGCGCCGGAGAAGCAGAGGTTCTCGCACACCGCTTTCCCGGTGATCATCGCGCCGGCAGCCAGCAACCGGGTGACGACGGTGGCGTCGAGCTGCGGGATGAAGGTGTCGAGTAGCGCCGAGCCGTTCATCATCGGTACGCCGGCCACCGCGATGTTGTCCTTGATCGCCACCGTCCGACCGCGGAGCGGGCCGGTGCCCCGTGCAGTCACTTCACACTGGACGTACCAGGCTCCGAGCGGGTTGTCCTCGGGCTGTTGCCATGTCCTGCTTATCGGCGCCGTCGCGATCTCATGGTGTAGTTCTGCAACAACATCCCACGAATCGAGCACGTCCTTCACCAGCGGGGCGAACGACACGAGGTCGGCCGCGGACAGCCCGAGACCGTATCGGGCGGAAATAGTTTCGAGTTCGGAGACTCCGGGTCGGTGGACAGCCATGGCTCAGCCGACCTCCAGGGTCTCGCGCGCCTTGGTGGCGAGATCGGTGTTGACGTTGTTCTCGTACGAGGTGGCATCGGACGGGTACTCCGCGATGTTCTTGGTGAACAACGAGATCTCCATGTTCTTGTCCCACGACTCCTTGGTCACGGTGATGTCCTCTGCGTAGCCTCTTGCCTCGATCTCACGTTCTACTGCCGCTGCGACGATCTCGCGGGACAGGTCGGGGAAATAGCCGGCGGCGATGTCGATCGTCGCTTCCGGATCTGAGTAGATGAACTTCGACGCCTTGGCGATCGCGGTGACCACGCCTTGCGCCGCTTCGGGGTTCTCTTGCAGGTAACGGTCGGTGGTGGTCAGACTCGAGAACGCGAACGGATACCAGTCCTTGTTCGCCGGGAACGAATACACGACCTCGAGCCCCTGATCGACCACGGCTTGGCTCACTGTCGGCTCGAAGGAAAGTGCGAGATCGGCCTGTCCACTCGCGACCGCTGCGAGTTCACTACCCAGCGCCACATTCACCAGCGTCACGTTTTGCAGACCCTGTTGATCGATCAGGTACTGCATGAATGCCCAGCTGGTGTCCGGTTCGGGGCTGACAACCACTCTTTTACCCTCGAACACCGACGGATTGTCGAGAGTGGCGTTTCCGCCCTCACGGCCGATCACGAATACCGACGGTGCGTTCTGAATGGCTGCGACCACCACTCCGGGGCCACCGTTCTCGTGTGACTTCGGCACAAAAACCGGATCCTGGATCGAGAAGTCGGCGGATCCACCGACCACCGCTGCCCAGGACTGCGTGCCACCACCACCGGTGGCGATCTCGACCGTCACGCCCTGCTCGGAGAAGAAGCCCTGTTCCTGAGCCACATAGAGCGGCAGGTAGAGCAGCGATTGGAAGGCTTGGCTGATCCGCACCGTGGTGGTGCCTGCGGCCGATTCGGTGGCCTGCCCACCGCAGGCTGCGACGAACAGCATCGCGATGGCACTGACGAGTGCAGCGAAGGTGCGCAGGAGAATTCGTGTGGACATGTATCTCAAGACCTTTCCCAATGACCGAGGAACCGCTCGAGGGCGGTGACGAGGAGGTTGAAGACCAGCACCATGGCCATGACAATGGCGATGCCGGCGATGACGAGTGTGATGGTGAAATTGGAGCTGCCCAGTAGGATCATGTGTCCCACACCGGCATCGGAGCTGATGTACTCACCGACAATGGCGCCCACCAGTGCGAAGCCGATGTTCAGCTTCAATCCAGAGACCACCCAGGTCATCGCGGAGGGGACGACGAGCTTGCGAAAGATCTGTGAGCGGGAGGCTCCGAATGACCGCATGAGGTTGATCAGGTCAGGGTCGGTGCGCCGGGCGCCGCGGTAGGAAGTGGTCAGTGAGACCACCACGCACGAAAACGCAACGATGACCACCTTGGAGGTCATCTCGGTGCCGAACCAGATGATGGTCAACGGCGCAACCGCCAGGACCGGGATCGACCCGATGGCCGCGATGAAAGGGGCGGTGAGGTCGGCGACGAAGCGTGAGTACCACAGCAGCAGTCCAAGCGCGGAACCGCCGACCGCGCCGATCAAGAAGCCCAGGACCACCTCGAGACTGGTGACGCCGATATCGGTCCACAACTCACCTGTCAGGGCGCGTTTGTGAAGCACTTCCCAGACCGCGCTCGGGCTGCCGAAGAGGAAGGAACTGATGGCTCCGCTTCGAGCGCCGAATTCCCATGCGGCCAGGAACATCACGACGATCGACGCTTGCAACGTGTGAAGAACGACGCGGCGGAGACGTGCCGAGACCTGGAGCGACCGGCGCCGGCTCGGACGTGCCGCAGCGGTGGACGGCGGGGTGAGGACGGTGGTCATCGGGCCTCCTTCGGGGTGCGTGTCATGCGATTGCCGGGCTCTGACCGATACCGCGCCAGATCTTTTCGTAGAACTCGTTGAATCGGGGCGCCAGGCGTCGCTCGTTGATGTCGGTGCTGGTGGTGCCCAGATCGATGTCGAGTTCGTGGACCACCTGGCCCGGATGCGCTTTCAGGACGTACACGCGGTCTGACATCGTTACTGCTTCCTCGATGTCGTGCGTCACGGCCACAACGGTTTTACCTGTGGCCCGGGCGGTTTCGAGGAGCTCACCCTCCAGCGCGATCTTGAGGGGATAGTCCAGCGCCTTGTACGCCTCGTCCATCAGGATGATGTCGGGGTCGGTCACCATGGTGCGCATGAGCGCCGCTCGCTGCTTCATCCCGCCGGATAGGTCGGACGGATACTTGTCCTCGTAACCTTCGAGTTTGTAGGCGCTGAACAATCCGCGCGCCCGTTCGCGAGCATCCTTCTTGCGTGTTCCTCGGACCTCCAGTCCGAGCACGACGTTTTCCAACACCGTCCGCCATGGGAACAGCAGATCCTTCTGCAGGACATAGCCGATGTGTTGGGACGTGGTACCGGTGACATCTTCGCCGTTAACCTTCACCGATCCGGATGTCGGCGCCACCAGGCCGGTGATGATGTTGAACAGAGTCGATTTGCCGCAACCGCTGGGCCCGACGATCGAGATGAATTCGCCGCGGTCGGCGTGCAGGGTCAAGCCCCGCAACACCTGCGTGACGCCGGTGTCGGCGCGGTACTCCTTATCGATCCCGACGACTTCCAATCGGTGGGTCATGCGCGGTCTCCGGTGCCGTGCGGATGACTCTCAGCAAATCGGTAGTCGACTGATATGTCACTCATGCCTAGCTTTGTCCGTTCCTCGATGGCGGAGTTCTCGGTGTGAAACATGGATGTAAAACTTGGGCGGGGGGCGGCCTGTGAAGCCCGTGAGCCCGTCGCGATGGACATAGCGAAGCACACCTGGACGGGTTGAGCAACCGATTGTTCATTTTCGTTTGTACGGTGGACAACCGATTGCGCAAGCTGATTAAATGCAGCCGGGTCGCATGTCGGCCCGCTTCCCGAAATCGTGTCTATAGGAGACGCCGATGCCTATGCTCGACGGAATCCAGGTCGTGAGCTTCACCCACTTCCTTCAGGGTCCATCCGCTACCCAGCTACTAGCCGACCTCGGCGCTCGCGTGGTCAAGGTCGAGCCGCCCGGCGGGGCGTTCGAACGCTCGTGGTCGGGTCCGGACGCCTACTTGAATGGCGAGAGTGTCTTCTTCCTGCTTGGCAACCGCAATGCCGAGAGCCTGGTGGTGGACCTCAAGGACAGTGAGTGGCTCGAGGTTGTGCTGCGGCTGATCGACGAGGCGGACGTCCTGATCGAGAGTTTCCGTCCTGGGGTGATGGATCGGCTGGGATTGGGATGGAATCGACTGCGCAAGACAAACTCTCGTCTGGTGTATTGCTCGTTGTCGGGGTACGGCAGTGACGGACCCTACAGAGACCGTCCGGGACAAGATGTGTTGCTGCAGTCCATGTCGGGTATTGCGGCAGCAACAGGCACCGCCGCAGGCCCACCGACACCGGTCGGTACCTCGCTGGTGGACCAACACGGCGCTGTGCTCGGTGCATTCGGCATCCTGGCCGCTCTGCACGGGCGCGAACGTACCGGACAGGGGACGCGGGTGGAGAGCAACCTGCTCAGCGCAGCGCTGGATCTGCAGATAGAACCGCTGTCCTATTACCTCAACGGATTCCAGGGCAAGCGCAGCGTTTCAGGAATTTCGTCGCCGTACTACAAAGCGCCGTACGGGGTATTCGGCACTGCCGACGGGTACCTGACCCTCTCGCTCAACGCCCTCGCGCGGCTGGCGGAGGTGTTCGACGACGCCTGGTTTCTCTCTGTCGGCGAGGACCGCTCATACGAAAGGCGCGATGACGTCAACGACCGGGTAGCCAAACACATGCTGCAACGCACGTCGGCGGAATGGAGCACGGTCTTCACCGCAGCCAAGATGTGGTTCGCGCCCGTCAACACCTACGCCGATGTCTGTGAGGACCCTCAGGTCCGGCACAACGGGTCCGTTGTCGAGATCGACCACCCCCGAGCAGGTTCGGTGAAACTCCTGGCGCACCCTGTGCTCTACGACGGCGAGCGGCCCGGTGTCCGGGCCGTGCCGCCTGAACTGGGTGCGGCGAATCGGACCATTCTGACGGAGTTGGGATACGGCGCCGCGGACATCGACCGGCTGCAGGCGAAGGTGGGTAGGTGATGGCTGAGACCCTGGAGTTTCTTCGTCTGGAACGGCAGGCCGACGAGTGCATTCTCACCATCGTCCTCGAACGGCAGGACAAGCGTAATGCTCTCAATGTGGGCATGATTCGGGAACTCACACGTGTGATCGACGCACGAGAGCCCGGTGTCCGGGTGATCGTGATCAGCGGTGGAGGCTTCTTCTCAGCGGGAGCGGACATCGGTGTCTACGGTCGGGGCGACCAAGGTGAGATCGGTGAGATCACCCGGGCAGCCGGGGTGCTCGTCGAGACCATCAGCACCGCAACGGTCCCGGTGATCGCAGCCGTGGAGGGGATGGCGCTCGGTGGCGGATTCGAGGTAGCACTGGCGGCTGACTTGATCATCGCCGGTCAGACGGCGAGATTCGCACTGCCGGAGGTGTCACTCGGGCTGATTCCGGGATGGGGCGGTACACAACGCCTGGCCGCCCAGGTGGGCAGTCGAAAAGCCAAACAACTCATCATGTTCGCCCAGCGACTGACGGCACCCGAAGCTCTGGAGCTGGGACTCGTCAACGAAGTGGTCGAGGACGGGGCCAGCTTGTCGCGGGCGCTCGAGTTGGCCGGGCAGTTGGGGGCATCTTCGCGTACCGCGCTGGCCGCGACCAAGCTGATGGTGTCCGGTGCCGAAAGAGCACTGGCTTACGGTGACGAACGTGCCGTGCTGATGAGCCTGTTCACCTCACCGGACGGTCGAGAAGGGGTGGCCGCCTTCGTCGAGAAGCGGCCGGCGGACTTTCGTCGCTGACTGTCAGTCCCGAGACGGCGCGGCGCTGGTCTCCATGATCACGAGTTCGGGAGCTGGGTCATCGACTGTGACATCGGTCAGCGCCGCACCGCCGAGGTGCTCGATGAGCAACGTGGCGGCCACTTCGCCGAGTCGGCGCAACGGTAGCCGCACCGTCGTGATCGCGGGATACACCGTGTTCGACACCCACGTGGTGTTGATGCCGACGATGGACAGGTCCCCGGGTACGCGCAGGCCGAGACGTTGCGCGGTGGACAAGGCGCCCACTGCGGCGTTCACGCTCGCGACCACTACGGCCGTGGGACCGTCGCGCTGTCCCAGCCGCGCCGTGCGATGCAGTTGGTTGATCGCCGACGCCCCGGCGTCGGCTTCCCAGCCCGCGTCCACGATCCAGGCGGGATCGGACTGGATGCCGGCGGAGGTGACGGTATCGAGATAGCCCGCCTTGCGCCGTGCCGCCGTGTCGTGCATCTGGGTGCCGGAGATGAACGCGATACGTCGATGGCCAAGGGCGATCAGGTGTTCCGTGGCGATGGCCGTGCCGCGGTGATCGTCGAGGATCGCCGATCCCACCCGGTCGGGGATCCGGGAGTTGATGGTGATCGCCGGGACGCCGGGTTGCAACACCGCACTCAGCATGGCGTCGTCGAAGTCTTCGCGCCGCTGGATCAGCAGGCCGTCCACCCGGCCCTCGCGGACCAGGCGGGACAACTGCTGGGTGCCGTCCGGTGGCGCGTCGACCTGTCCGAGCAGCACATCGGTGTCGTGGACCGCGGTGGCCTCCTGGACACCGAGCAGCATATCGGCGAAGACGGCGTTGTTGACGTCGGGAACTATCAGTCCGATTGCGCCCGAACGTGACTGGCGAAGTGCACGGGCTCGCGCGTTCGGGATGTAGTCGAGTTCGGCGGCAGCCGCCAGCACACGCGCCCGTGTCGACTCACTCATCCGTGCACGGACATCGCCGGTCAGCGCGCGAGAGGCGACGGACTTCGAAACCCCTGCAGCTCGTGCCACGTCATCGAGGGTTCCCATGGAGCTCATAGTAAGTGGCGCTTGCCCGCCGACCCGACGGGCCGTCAAGCTGGTGTCGGCGCAGGTTCGCCGGCGGCGGCTTTCATCTTGGCGAACAGCTCGGTGTAGTACGGCAGGCACTCTTGCAAGGCCTGCTCGGTGGTGAACAGCGGCTGGTAGCCGAGGTCGCGGCGCGCCTTGTCGATGGAAAAGTAGTTGTCCAGCGAAATGCGCTCGATGGCAAGTGGTTCCAGTAGCGGCTTGGGCAGCCCGAACCGGAAGTGCAGGAACTGCCACACCGTCATAACCGCGTGCACCAGCTTGCCGGGGATTCGGAACGTCGGCCACGGCTGGCCACAGGCCTGTACCACCGGGCGGGAGAACTCGAACATGTTGATCGGTTCGCCGTCGTTGATGAAATACGCCTGCCCGGGAGCGGTGCCGCCGGGGACGAGATGCTCTGCGGCCAGGATGAACCCGTGCACCAGGTTGTGCACGTACGAGTTGTCCAGCTTGACGTTCTTGCTGCCCACCAGCACCTTGACGTGCCCGGCGAGCACACTTTCGAACACCTTGCGGAACATCGTCTGATCACCGCGGCCCCAGATGCCGCTGGGCCGGATGGAACAGGTCAGCATGCCCTGCTCGCCGTTGGCGGCCAGCACGAACTTCTCTGCCACCACCTTGGTCTCGGTGTAGAGATCGTTGAATCGGCCGGTGTATGGGAGCGTCTCGTCACCGCCGGAGATCTGCTGACCACCCATCACGACGCTGTTGGACGCGGTGTAGACGAACCGCGCCACCCCTGCCCGTTGAGCGGCGTGGACCAGGTTCTTCGTGCCTTCGACGTTGACCGCGAAACTGCGCCGCCGGTAATCCTCGGTGACCGATGCGCCGCCCATCAGGTCGATGATCGCAGCGGTGTGGAACACCGTGTGCACGCCTGCGACCGCGGCGGCGACGTCATCAGGGTTGCAGATATCGCCAACGGAGGTCGTCAGCGCCGCATGGTCGGGCAGCGACGACGGCACCCGGTCGAACGAATGCACCTGGTGTCCGCGAGCCAGGAGTTCGGCCACCAGATTGGCGCCGACAAATCCGGAGCCGCCGGTGACGAGGACTCGTCCGAGGTCGGTGGTCAGCGTTGCATCACCCCGCGAAGAAACCATGGGGGTCAGCATACCCAAGAAACTGGAACCTGTTCCAGTTCTCGTTCGGGGCGGTTCTAGCGGGCCCTCAGTCGTCGTCCTCGTCGCCGTCCGAACCCAGCGCATTCTCGACACGCTGACGGGCTCCAGCTAAGTGCTCTTCGCAGCGTTTTGCCAGCTTCTCGCCGCGTTCCCATAGAGTCAGCGACTCGTCGAGGTCCAGCCCGCCCTGTTCGAGGGTGCGCACGACGTCGATCAATTCATCTCGGCACTCTTCATAGCCGAGTTCACTAATGGGATTAGTCTCTTCACTCATCAACAGCCCCCTTACTGGTCGCCGTCACGGCTCCGTCAGCCACCCTGATCCGCAACCGCGTTCCCGCCGGCGCGTCGGCCACCGAACGCAGCACCTGGGAACCGGCCTGCACCACCGCATAACCACGGGCCAGCGTCGCGGCCGGGCCCAGTGTGGCCAACCGCGCCGACAAATGCTCCACGCGGTCGGTCTCGGCGGCGATGAACCGGGTGATGTCGCGGCGCAGCGCCGCGACGGCGCGGTCGATCTCGTGGCCGCGGTCATCGATCGCCCGCAGCGGATCAGCCAGCACCGGGCGGCTGCGCAGCTGCGCGATATGGCGTTCCTCGCGGTGCACCCAGTTGCGCAGCGCCTGCGCGCTGCGGTGCCGCAGCTCGGCGACCAGCCGCTGCTCGGCCACCGCGTCGGGGACCACCCGCTTGGCGGCATCGGTGGGTGTCGCGGCGCGCAGGTCGGCCACCAGGTCGCACAGCGGGTTGTCCGGTTCATGCCCCACTGCGCTGACCACCGGTGTCGTGCACCTGGCGATCTCGCGGCACAGGGTCTCATCGGAAAACGGCAACAGATCCTCGACGCTGCCGCCGCCGCGGGCCAGCACGATGACGTCGACCTCCGGGTCACGATCGAGGGCACGCAGCGCCTCGACGATCTGAGGCACGGCGTTGGCGCCCTGCACCGCGGCGTTGCGGATGGCGAACCGCACCGCCGGCCACCGCGCGGTCGCCACGGACGTCACGTCGTGCTCGGCGGCGCTGGCGCGGCCGGTGATCAACCCGATCTGCGACGGCAGAAACGGCAACGGCCGCTTCAACCGCGGGTCGAACAGCCCCTCGGCATCCAACAGCCGTCGCAGCCGTTCGATTCGGGCCAGCAGCTCACCGACACCAACCGCGCGAATCTCGCTGATGCGCAAGCTGAACGACCCGTTGCGGGTGTAGAACTGCGGCTTGCCCAGCATGATCACCTGGGTGCCTTCGGTCAGCGGCACCGGGGCATTGGCCACCAGATCCCGGGGACAACTCACCGACAGTGACATGTCCGCCGCCGGATCGCGCAACACCATCCACGCCGTCGACTGGCGCACTTTGAGTTCGGTCAGCTGACCTTCGACCCACACCATGCCGAGGCGGTCGATGTACTTGGCGACGCGCGTCGCCACCGCCCGGACCGGCCAGGGATTGTCGGCGGACTTTCCCTGTTCAGCCTCGGTCACTTGGCAGAGGCGCGAGTGATCCTGTTGGCCAGCAGCGTCTGGAAGGGGGCCCGCGCCTTGGTGGACTCCTCGAACGCAAGCAGGGCCTCGAGTTCGCCGACCGAGAGCGACTGCAGCCGGGCGCGCAACTGAGCCAGCGTCAACGTGGTGTAGTCGATGTCGGCCACCACCTGCGGTGCCTCGCCGTTCACCGGCTCAGGCGTGGACACCGGGTTGGCCGGAACCTCGTCTTCGGACACCGAGTAGAGCGCGAAACGCCCCTCGGTGAGCCGCTCTCCGTTCGGTTCGGTGACTTCGACGTCGGGGATGTCCTCGTCGAACGTTGCCCATTCGGGTTGCTCGTTCTTCGGCGGAAACAGATTCTCCAGGGTCTCGTCACCCTTGTTCACCAGGTCGGCGACGTCCTGCTGAACCTTCATCACCAGTTGGGCGACCTGGCTGACCAGGGTCATCGGGTACGTGACGATGGTTTGCGGCAGCTTCATGGTCTCTTCGACTGCGGTGGCGGCCACGCCCACCAGCAGCCGAACTCCGTACGGTGCAGTCGACATGGCAGCCAGAGTACTTCTGTCCGGTCGACGAGCCCGAGGGACGAGGGTGAAGGAGGGCCGGGCGCATGACGTCTGTCCGGTCGACGAGCCCGAGGGACGAGGGTGAAGGAGGGCCGGGCACATGACTCTGAGCTGCTGAGTGGCCCGCCGAGACCGCGGGAAAGTACCCTGGAGCCCATGCCGCCAACCGTCAACATGGGGATTCCCGGTGCCACCGTCTCGGTCGCTCGATCTTCCGCGGGGCAGGCGGCGGTGAAGCGAGTCCTTCTCGCCGAACCTCGCGGCTACTGCGCCGGGGTGGATAGGGCCGTCGAAACGGTGGAACGCGCGCTGGAGAAGCACGGAGCTCCGGTGTACGTGCGCCATGAAATCGTGCACAACCGCTACGTCGTCGACACCCTGGCCAAGGCCGGGGCAGTGTTCGTCGAGCAGACCGACGAGGTACCCGAGGGCGCCATCGTCGTGTTCTCGGCCCACGGTGTGGCCCCGACGGTTCACGAAGAGGCCGCTGCCCGCAATCTGCAGACCATCGACGCCACCTGCCCGTTGGTGACGAAGGTGCACAACGAGGCCAAGCGCTTCGCGCGCGACGACTACGACATCCTGCTCGTCGGTCACGAAGGCCACGAAGAAGTGGTCGGCACCGCCGGTGAGGCGCCCGACCATGTTCAGGTGGTCGACAACCCGGACGCCGTGGACAAGGTCACCGTGCGTGACCCGAACAAGGTGATCTGGCTGTCGCAGACCACCCTCAGCGTCGACGAGACCATGGAGACCGTGCGGCGGCTGCGGGAGAAGTTCCCGACGCTGCAGGATCCCCCGAGTGACGACATCTGCTACGCCACCCAGAACCGCCAGGTGGCGGTCAAGGCGATGGCACCCGAGTGTGAGCTGGTGATCGTCGTCGGTTCGAAGAACTCGTCGAACTCGGTGCGTCTGGTGGAGGTGGCGCTGGGCGCCGGATCCCACGCGGCTCACCTGGTGGACTACGCCGAGGACATCGACCCGGCCTGGCTGTCCGGGGTCACCACCGTCGGCGTCACCTCCGGTGCCTCGGTGCCCGAAGTGCTGGTGCGGGGAGTGCTCGAGCGGCTGGCCGAATACGGTTACGACACCGTGCAGCCGGTCACCACCGCCAACGAGACCCTGGTGTTCGCGCTGCCGCGCGAGATCCGGCCGTCGCGCCGCAGCAACTGATCGCCGCTCGCTGGCCTTGATCGCTCAGCTGTCGTAGCGCCAGCGATCCGAATCCATGCTGTGCCGCGCCGTGGTGCGCGGGCGGGTGCGGTGCTCGACGCGATCGTCACCCTCGTCGGAGCCGCGGTAACGCACCCGCGACACCGGGTGGTGGGTGCTGCCCGATCCGCTGCCGGCCGCAGGCCGCCGGGGCCGCGGCGGGGGAGCGTCGTAGGACTCTGACGGCTCGTAGGACTCATACCGGTTGGGTCGGCGACGCGGCCGTTCGTACAGATCGGAATCCCGGGGATCGCGATCACGCGGATCCCGCTCCCGGGAGCGGTACTCCCTCGACGACCGCGAGCCGGGCTCGCGGGGTTCTCGTTGCTCCCGTGGGGGGCGGGGGCGGCGCCGCGGTGGTTCGTCCTGCTCGCCGAGATCGCGGGCGGAACGGCGGCGCCGGGGCGGCTCGGCATCCAGGTCGTCGATCGGCGGGCGGGCATGCCGCGAGCGCGTGGGCGGCGGCCGCTTCGGGTTCCGGCTGCCCGCGGTGCGACGGGTGCCGCTCTTGCGGGCGGTCGCGGCAGAACGCTCGACACCGTGCGCGCGGGGGCGCGGCGTGGACTCGTCGGCGTCGTCGAGATCCCCGGGATCGGTGCCGTTGATCAGCGCTGACAGCTTGGCGCGCAGGCCGGCGAAGGCCGGCTTGGCGTCGTCGCCGGCGCTGTCCTGGTCGGCCTCCGGGGCGGCGTGGGAGCCGAAGTACCAGCGAGCTGCGCCGATCACCAACACCGCCACGGACGTGGTGAGCATCAGCAGGAACCGTTCGATCAACGGGTAACCGCAGTTGATCAGGATGTCTTTGATGCCGTTGATGCTGGCGCTGTTGAACAGGTAGTAGGCGCTCGGGACTGCGACGAACAACAGCAGCGGTGGCTGTACCACCGCGGTGAATACGCTGTTCTGGCGCACGGCGAGCACGGCCGCTACACACCCGATGAAGTACAGGGCGCCGAAGACCGAGGTGAGCTCTTTGTTGCCCGAGCCGGCGTCGAACGCGAACCCGATCGTGGTGGCCGTCACGGCGATGACAACGGCACCCCACCACGGCACACCAGGGAAATTCGGGTGGGCCGAGCGGTGAGTGGCCGGCGTCCGCGACCTCGCTCCCTGCACTGACACACGTCGACCGTACCGGCTTTGTATGCGCGACGACGCCCAGCGGGCGTCTACTCCGCATGTCGAGTCTCTACACTTTGGGTCCTGTGAGCTTGAACCTGGGAATCGTGGGCCTGCCCAACGTCGGAAAATCGACGTTGTTCAATGCGCTGACGCGCAACAACGTGCTGGCCGCCAACTATCCGTTCGCGACGATCGAGCCCAATGAGGGTGTCGTGCCGTTGCCCGATCCCAGGCTCGGTGAGCTGGCCAAGGTCTTCTCGTCGGAGAAACTGGTGCCGGCAACTGTGACGTTCGTCGATATCGCAGGCATTGTGAAAGGGGCCTCAGTCGGGGAGGGGCTGGGCAACAAATTCCTGGCCAACATCCGCGAATCCGACGCCATCTGCCAGGTGGTCCGCGTCTTCGCCGACGAGGACGTCGCCCACGTCGACGGCCGGGTCGATCCGAAATCCGACATCGAGGTCATCGAGACCGAACTGATCCTCGCGGATATGCAGACGCTGGAGAAGGCGGTGCCGCGGCTGGAGAAGGAAGCACGCAACAACAAGGACCGCCGCCCGGTGCACGAGGCGGCGGTGGCGGCGCAGGAAGTGCTCAACAGCGGCAAGACGCTGTTCTCGGCTGGTACCGATGTCTCGTTGTTGCGCGAGCTCAACCTGCTGACCACCAAGCCGTTCCTTTACGTCTTCAACGCCGATGAGGCGGTTCTGACCGACGAGGCGAAGGTGGCCTCGCTGCGCGAGTTGGTGGCCCCGGCCGACGCGGTGTTCCTGGACGCCAAGATCGAAGCCGAACTGGCCGAGCTCGACGACGAGTCCGCGATGGAGCTGCTGGAATCGATCGGCCAGACCGAACGCGGCCTGGATGCCTTGGCGCGCGCCGGTTTTCACACGTTGAAGCTCCAGACCTATCTGACGGCCGGCCCGAAGGAGGCCCGGGCGTGGACCATCCACCAGGGTGACACCGCGCCCAAGGCCGCCGGGGTGATCCACACCGATTTCGAGAAGGGCTTCATCAAAGCCGAGATCGTGTCCTATGACGACCTGATCGCCGCCGGGTCCATGGCCGCCGCCAAGGCCGCCGGCAAGGTGCGCATGGAGGGCAAGGACTACGTGATGGCCGACGGCGACGTGGTGGAGTTCCGCTTCCAAGCAACGTCTGGTCACCAGAAGTAAGGCGCGAGGGTGGCTCGCAATATCAGGCAGGCAGTCGCAGCAGACCTGGATGAAGCCTCCCGAACACTCGGTGCGGCATTCGAGTCATACCCCTGGACGCGATGGTCGATTCCAGCAGACGACTATGCACATCGACTCGAACAGCTACAACGTTTGTACCTGGGCTATGCACTCGATGAGGGCCTCGTGCTGGTCACCGACGATCTGCACGGCGTGATCGCTCTGCTGCCGCCGGTCACGTCTCCACCGACAGACGACTTCCAGGAACAGGTGGCCAGGTTGCACGGAGAGCGACTGGCACTAGTTGCGCAGGTCGGTATTCCGGCTCAACCGGAAGGTGCCTGGAACCTGGCCACCCTCGGAGTTCATCCGAGTAGTCAAGGCGAGGGTGTTGGTGGCGCGATGATTCGGGCCGGGCTGAACGCGGTTGACGTCACGCACTCGGGACACTGTGCCTGCGTCGCCTTGGAGACCTCTGATGAGCGGAATGTCCGACTCTATGCAAGAGCCGGGTTCGAGGTGACTGCGACGACACTCATCGAGCACGGGCCGGCGGTCTACTCGATGGTGCGTACCGAGGCATAGATGAAGCGAGACGTGGTGGAGTTTGCATGGAGTCGTAAAACCCTGCGGACCTCTCGTAGTCGAGCACGGCGAACTCGACATGACTGCAGTACCACCCCGGCTATTACGCGGTCTCTTCTTCGACGATCCGATCAATGGGATCCATTGGGAGTTGGCCTGGGTACCCAGAATTCCGAGCCCCCGCCAGGTCTTGGCGTACTACCGGGCACTTCGTGGGTTTGCGAGGGACCGCCAAGATCTGGCGAACACGGTGTCTGGCCTCATCTTGCAGTCAAAGCGCCGACTCCCGCGACGATGACGAATTCGGCCCTGACGATGAGAGGGGACGTGGTGGAGTTCCGGTTCAACGTGTAGGCGCGGTTGCGGCCCCGGCAGGACAACCAATCGCCTGCAGGTCGTCATCAAGTGTTGACGGTCGCGAGTCGGTGGTCAGGCCAGACCGCGGCGAGTCAAGAGTCGGTGTCTTCCCCTTGCGTGTCAGCGATTGATACGCCCGAACGTCTGTGTTCACGGGGCATGGTGCCGCGTAAGCGACTGGCGGCGGCCCGGTGATTGCGGGGGAGTCGTGGCGTTGTTCGACGACGGAATGCCGTGGAGTTCCGCAATCGCCTGCAGGTCGTCATCACATGTTGACGGGTTTGCAGTCGATGGTCAGCCGTTGATGACGACTCGCGAACGTTTGGGTTCACTGAGCACGGTGCTCAGGCGGGTGTGACACCCGAGCTTCCTGCCGTCGTGGAGCGCATCAATGATGCGCGTGGGGGGTGTCGCATGCGGACCACCGTCACGAGGACTTCAGACGCTGATACAAAGCGGGCGGCGTCTTGCGCCGCTCAGTGGAGCGGATTAGCGGCCAAGGCTGCGTCCGCTCACGGAGGTGTCGGTAACGATTGACATTGCTGGACATCGCTATTCGGCGGAGGTGAGGTTCAACGTCCAGGCAGCAACAGATGTATCCCTGCGTGTGTTGCAGGCACCTGACGGTTCCGGAACCGCCCGGGCATATCTCCCTTTGCGAAATCTGCTTCTGGGAGGACGACGTTATCCAGCTTCGTTGGCCGACCATGAGCGGTGGGGCAAATGATTTAGATGAGATCGTCGAGGTTGGGCGGCGACCGCTGGATGAGGCGCGTGACCGTTTCGAGTCGCCGGAGTCGCAGCCCCAAGCGGACTGGCCTGACGACAGCACCGTGCTCTACTGGTGGCGGCCAACCTACTGGAGGCGCGTCCCGTGACGCGTGGCGTGCCGGTGTTCGGGTTGAACGTGGGCCACTTGCGAGCGATGAGATCGGGATAGCGGTGGGAAAACAAGATCTGCTCGCGGTGTACCGCGACTACCTGGCTTGCCTGAACGCACGACGGTGGGACGAACTCGAACGTTTTGTGGGCGAGGAGGTGGTCCACAACGGAAGACTGCTGGGTCTGCGCGGCTATCGGGCGATGCTGGAGGCGGACATCGAGGCGATACCAGATCTCCGTTACGTACCCGAGATCCTGATCGCCGACGATCGCGTGGTGTCCTGCAGACTCTTGTTCCACTGCACTCCGCAGCGAGAATTTCTCGGATTCGAGCCCACGGGTGGGCGAGTCTCGTTCTCGGAGCACGTCTTCTACGCGTTTCGCGAAGGGCGTATAACGGAGGTCTGGTCACTGATCGACAGGGAAGCAGTTCGCGCACAGCTGTCGTGACGTGGTGTGGCGTTGCCCGGCGAGGCTGCGGGCCGTGCGGAAGTGGTTGCGAGAGGAGCTGTTCAGACAACTGCAGATTCCCAGCAACGGTCGGGGTGCGAGCGCGGTTCGCCAACCCGTGTGGTCCAACCCGTGCCGCGGAGTTCTGCAGCATGGGTTGGCAAATCGAAGCTGCCGCAATGTATTTGCGCTGTCAGGTAGGCCGGGGCGCCGCGGCCCCGAACTTGGGTCAAAACCGCCGCAACCTCCCGTCACACTCTTAGTGTTGACGGCGATTGAATACGAAGAGATGTTCACCCGCGCAAAGTGAGAAGCGATGAAGCGA
The DNA here is from genome assembly GCF_057656995.1 of Mycobacterium sp. Soil_C_30. Lineage (NCBI taxonomy): Bacteria > Bacillati > Actinomycetota > Actinomycetes > Mycobacteriales > Mycobacteriaceae > Mycobacterium > Mycobacterium sp. Soil_C_30. The sequence continues at coordinate 189,507 of NZ_JBDGJH010000008.1, forward strand.
CTGGCGGTTGCCACCGCGGTGGCGGCAATGGTGTTCACCATGTCACCGGCAGCGCATGCCGAGGTCGACTACGGGATGGGCTCGGGGGCTCGCGTCGCCGCGCTGGCCGGGGCGTTCGGGACGCCGCAGGTGACCATGCGGCAGTTGCAGGGCAAGGTGTGTGCCGCGCCGAATGTCTGCGAGCCGGTGTATTACTTCAACCCCGGGTCGTTCCTCGGCGGGAACATGGGTTTGATGAGCCTCAACGACGGCGTGGCGAAACTCGACCAGTGGGTCCGCGCCACGCCGGGAAAGAAGATCGCCTATGGCCACTCGCTCGGCTCGTCGGTGATCTACAAGTGGCTGCGACTGCATTCGGCCGACCCGAGCGCGCCGCCTCCGAGCGAGCTGAGCTTCATCACCAGCGGCGCCCCGGAACGTCGGGGGACCGGGTATGTCTACAGCGACCCCACCGGCTTGTATGACTACCGCAAGCAGGAAGGGTTCGGCATCCCGGCCGACACCCCGTATCGGGTCGTCGATGTGTGCCGCAAATGGGACGGCTGGTGCTACTGGATACCGGGTGACGGCCGCTGTGAGAACGGCCGGAACCAACTCCACATCGACTACACCATGGTCGACATCAACGACCCCGTCATGGAGGTCTCCGTCGAAGGCAACGTCACCTACGTACTGGCCCCGACGCCAGGATGGGACTGACGCTAGGTCAGAACCGAAATCTCCTTGCCCAATTCATATCCCGGAAGCAGCGGCAGCTCGTCGCCGCTCCAGAACGAGCCTGGGTCGAAGTAATTCTCGCGCTTGTCGGTAGAGATCAACCCCATCTCCTCGTAGGTGATGGCGACGGTCTCAGCACAGTACGCGGTCTCCAGAGCGGCACGGCGGGTGACCTTGCTGCGCTCGGCGGACTCGCGGACCCGTCTGTGTACCAACGGAAGTCCGCGAGTCCAGTCGCTGACCGTGGGCAGCCGGCCGCGTACCCACCGGCCGGTCAAGCGCGCGGTGGTGGGGAAAGCGGTGCCGTCCATGCGGGCGATCACCCGTAGCATCGCGTCTTCCTGCTCGCGGGTGGCGAACGGGGTGAGCTGACGCAACCAGCACCGCTGCCCGTACTTCGTCGCCCACTGCTGCACGGCGGCGCGCAGGTCATTGAGCTGAACGCCGCGGTGATGACTGCCCGTCCACATGTCCAGCAGTGTGTCGCCCAGTTCGGCATGCCAGATCAGTGGCGGCAGGTCGTCGATCGCGACGGTCATGCCCACGTGGTTGACCGGCGCGTTGGTCAGGGTCTGAATGGCCCGGTCGGGGCCAGACCCGCCGCGGAACAGCCAGAGGTCACCGGTGCGGGTGACCTCGAGGGCCTTCTCCAGGGACACGCTGTGGTTGCCGGTGCTCGCGCTCACCCCGGCAGCTTAGGCACACTGAGCGGGTGCGCAACGTGTGGAAATGGATCGGCCTGGCCGGTGTCGTCGGGGTGGCCGCCGGTGGGGTGCTCGTCGCCCGTGACCAACGCAGGCGAAACGCGTACACACCGAATGAAATCCGAGCTCGCCTGCACCAGCGGCTGGCCGAGTCGCAGGACACCCCCTAGCTGGTCTCGAGTGCCCGCACCCACAATCGGGTCAGGGTCTCGATCAGCAGTTCACATTCCACGGGCTCCCGGGCATCGATGATCGCCGCGTGCACCTGCGCTTCGATTCCGGAGACCACCATCGACGCCACCAGCTTGCGGTTGGTCTTGGCGACGTCGAGTCGCTCGAAATGCCGCTCCACTTCGTCGGCGATCGCCGCGTTCGCGGCGCGCAACCGCTTCAGCAGTTCTTCCGAGCGGGGAGCGCTGTCGTAGAGCAGTCGGTGCAGCTGAGGCTCCTCGACGTGCAGGCGCACGTTCACTTCGATACCCGCCCGCAGGGACTCTTCCAGCCCCGGCGCGGATTCCCGCAGCCGCGCGAACACGGCCATCATCGACTCGCGGGCACCGGCGAGGTGACGTTCGGCCAGGGAGTACAGCAACGCGTCCTTGTCCGGGAAGTAGTGATACAGGGTGCCGATGGAGATGCCGGCCGCTTCGGCCACCTTGTTGGTGGTGGTGCCGGTGTAGCCGCGTTCCTCGAATGTCTTGGCGGCGACATCGAGAACGCGTTCGTAGGTTTCGCGGGACCGTTGCTGTCGGGGGGAATTTCGTGGTTTTGGCATCGAGTTGTATTTACTTCTGGGAGTACGATCTTCGTGATCGGTGCTCACGTCGCTATCGGCAAGGTACCCCACCCGGCAACCGCAGCGCACCAACTCTCGTTTTCAACTATCTGCGCGCAATCGCGGCCTCGGTGAACGGGTATCGGTAGCACTGTGAACCGAATCGACGTCATGGAAATGGCGGCCGCGGAACGGACTGATCTCGCGCGGTTCGTGGAGAAATTGACGCCGCAGCAATGGATTGCGCCGACTCTGTGCTCTGAATGGCGGGTGGGCGAGGTGGTGGCCCATACCGTGGGGTTCGACGGCCTGAGTCCGTGGCAACTGGCGGCGGTGTTCTTGCGGGGGCGGCTGTGGGTGGACCGGATCAACGCCATCGAAGTCGCCCGGTTCAAGGAGTTGTCGCCTGAACAACTGGTGCAGCGGGTACGTGCCCACGCCCACCCAACCGGCCTGGCTTCAGGTTTCGGCGGGAGAATCGCGTTGACCGACAACATGATCCATCATCAGGACATCCGCCGACCGCTGGGTTTGCCACGCGACATCCCGGCGCCGCGACTCGTCGTCGCGCTGGACTTCGCCCGCTGGGCTCCGCTGATCCGGGGGGCGTGGCGGGCCCGGGGTCTGCGTTTGACGGCCACCGACCTGGACTGGGCGGCCGGATCCGGGCCGGTGGTGCGCGGCACCGGGGAAGCGCTGCTGATGGCGATGGCGGCCAGGCCGGCGGCACTGGCCGATCTCGACGGCCCGGGCGTGCCGACGCTTGCCCGGCGCATCGCTCCGCCCGCCCGGCCCGCCGCGGGGCGTTGATCAGCCGCGGGTGACGAACTGCACGACGGCCTCACTGAAGGCGTCGTTGTCGTCGCCGGCGGCGGTATGACCCGCACCGGACAGCTCGACGAACTCGGCCCGCGGCACCTTCTGCAGGAAGTCGTTGACCCCTTCGGTGCTCACCACATCGGAGAGCTTGCCGCGAATCAGCAGGATCGGGATCTGCAGGCCCATGGCGGCGGCTTCCAGCTTGTCCGCCCGCTCGAAGGGATCGTCGGCGGGTTTGGTCAGGAACGCGGGATCCCAGTGCCAGTACCACCGGCCGTCGCGCAGCCGGAGGTTCTTCTTGAGGCCTTCGGGGCTGCGCGGTTTGGTGCGATGCGGCAGGTACTCGGCGACTGCATCGGCAGCGTCTTCGAGCGAGTCGAAACCGTGCACGTGGTTGAACATGAAATCCCGGATCCGGGCGCTGCCGGACTTCTCGAAGCGTGGCACGACGTCGACGAGGACGAGCTTGGCGACGCGCTGCGGGCCGGCCTGGCTGGCCACCAGGATTCCGGTCAGCCCGCCCATGCTCGCCCCGATGATCACCACCGGGGCACCCACCTGCTCGATCAGTGCGTGGACATCGGCAGCCAGGTTCTCCAGTGCGTAGTCGGCGTTGGGGGAGCGGTCGCTGTCGCCATGGCCGCGGGTGTCGACGGCAACCACGTGAAAGTCGCGATCGGCGAGGATCTGCCCGGTCTTCTTCCATGAGTGCCGGTTCTGCCCGCCGCCGTGCAGCATCAGGACCGTGGGATGTTCGGCCCGCGCGGTGTTGTAGGCGCGCGGCTCCTCTTCGCGCAAGCGCTCATCGGCCCGCGCGGTGTTGTAGGCGCGCGGCTCCTCTTCGCGCAAGCGCTCATCGGCCCGCGCGGGACCCCTCCACTCGTCGGCAACCAGCGTGATCCCGTCGGCGCCGGAGAATTCGACGGTCTGTGGTGTGTTCACGGGTGTCCTCTCGATTGCCGCAGGCACCCGACGTTACTGCCCGCCGCTGCCGGCCTGGGGGAGCAGCCGCGTCAGGTGCGCGACGGCCGCATCCATCACCGCAGCCGCGGTCTCGTCGTCGTCACACGTCATCACCTGCGCGGCGGACTCGGTGAGCACCGCGATCAACACCCGGGACAGCAGAGCGCCGGCCGCCGAGGTGTCGAGATCGAGTTCGGCGAGCCAGTCGCGGAACCAGTCGTGCATGCTGTCGCGCCGGATGCGTTCATATCCGGGCGGGACGTCGCCGGCCGACAGGATCACCGCGATATCCCGGTGGGTCCAGATGGCTTCCAGGTAGCCGCGGGCTTGTACACCGAACGACGCTTCTGCCCCGGTGTTCGCGATCTGGTTCTCGACAGTGACGCTGAGCCGGTCGTGGATCGCCAGGAACAGTTCGCACTTGCCGCCGAAATGGTGGTAGATGCTGCCGATGCTGGCACCCGAGGCGGTGACCACCTCGCCGATCGTGGCGGCGGTGAAACCATGCGCGCGGAATACGTCGGCGGCGGCATCGAGAATGCGTTGTTGAGTCGCGCTGGTTTTGGCCCACCGCCTGCGCTTGATCTTGACACGTGTCAATTGTGCGGGCGCGCCCGAAACGCCATCGGCGGTGGCGGGCGCTGTCATGGAGGGACGCTAACTCTTCGTCATCATTCAATGGCGAAATGCGAAATAGCGTTCTAGAACCGTGACCATTTGTGGTCCTAATTTGTCATTGTTCAATTGTCGGTCCGCATTTTCGACAGGGAATTTGCTGTTCGATTCCGCGGCGAGCACGTGTGATCCAGATTGCCCAGAGCCCGCACCTCGCTGCGCTCGGTGTGCGAAGATCGCAGGCGTCACTGGGTGTCCGGAGAGGTCTGTCCGTCGAGGTCAGGCCAAGTGTTGCTCGGCGCGAAATGCGTGGTGTACGTTCTTCGGGCGGTCTGTGTCATGAGTCACAGTTTTAACGCAGGAAGAGGTTCTGTGTCGGAAGGAAATCAGCGGCTCATGCGATTGATGCAGATCCGGCCGGCGCAGTGGGTTCGGGTCAGTATCGGCCGGGCCGCCTAGTGGCCACGCCCGAAGTGATCGCCAAGCCGGTCCGGTCTGTCGGCGGCTTCTTCGCCATGGCACTGGACACCTTCGTCGCGATGTTCCGGACGCCGTTCGCGTGGCGGGAGCTGATCCTGCAGACCTGGTTCGTGGCCCGGGTGTCGATCGTGCCCACGCTGATGCTGTCGATCCCCTTCACGGTGCTCCTGGTGTTCACGTTCAACATCCTGCTGGTCGAGTTCGGCGCTGCCGACTTCTCCGGCACCGGAGCCGCCATCGGCACCGTCACCCAGATCGGGCCGATCGTCACGGTGCTGGTGGTCGCCGGCGCGGGTGCCACCGCCATGTGCGCCGACCTCGGTGCCCGCACCATCCGCGAAGAACTCGACGCCCTGCGCGTCATGGGGATCAACCCCATCCAGGCCCTCGTCGTACCCCGCGTCCTGGCGGCCACCATCGTGGCGCTGATGCTCTCGGCGTCGGTGGTGGTGGTCGGCATCGCCGGCGGGTTCTTCTTCTCGGTGTTCGTCCAGCACGTCACCCCGGGCGCTTTCGTCGCCGGACTCACGCTCATCACCGGTCCCGCCGACGTCATCATCTGCCTGGTGAAAGCCACCCTGTTCGGTCTCTCTGCGGGCCTGATCGCCTGCTACAAGGGCATTTCCGTGGGCGGTGGCCCCGCCGGTGTCGGCAACGCGGTGAACGAGACCGTGGTGTTCACCTTCATCGCACTGTTCGTCATCAACGTGCTGGCGACCGCGGTCGGCGTGGAGGCCAACGTATGAGGGTGCAAGCATGACGGCCGTCCATGGAAACAGTCCACGTCTGCAGCGCACGTTCCGGAGCTGGTCGGACGGCTGGAACCGGATCGGGCTGCAGACCAAGTTCTACGGCTACACCCTCAAAGGCATCGTCGACGCCTTCCTGTACTACAAGACCGAAATCGTCCGCCTCATCGCACAAATGGGCCTCGGTGCCGGTGCCCTGGCCGTCATCGGCGGCACCATCGCCATCGTCGGCTTCCTCACCCTGTCCACCGGTGCGCTGGTGGCCGTCCAGGGGTACAACCAGTTCGCCACCATCGGCGTCGAGGCCCTCACCGGCTTCGCCTCCGCATTCTTCAACGTGCGCCTGATCGCGCCGCTGACCGCGGGTGTCGGCATGGCGGCCACCATCGGTGCCGGTGCCACCGCGCAACTGGGCGCCATGCGGATCAACGAGGAGATCGACGCTCTCGAGGTCATCGGTATCCGCACCATCGCCTACCTGGCTTCGGCGCGCGTGATCGCCGGTGTGGTCGTGGTGATCCCGCTGTACTGCGTCGCGGTGCTGATGTCGTTCCTGGCCGCGCGGGTGGGCACCACTTTCATCTACGGCCAGTCCACGGGTGTGTACGACCACTACTTCCGGACGTTCCTCAACCCCGTCGACCTGATCTGGTCGTTCTTGCAGGCGATCATGATGGCCCTGGTGATCATGCTGGTGCACACCTATTACGGCTTCACCGCCTCCGGCGGTCCCGCCGGAGTGGGTGAGGCGGTCGGTCGTGCTGTGCGCACGTCGCTCATCATCGCCGCACTGGTGACCGTGATGATCTCACTGGCCGTGTACGGCCAGTCCGGCAACTTCAACCTCTCCGGATAGGGCCGGCAGGACTCGTCATGGACTTCGCGGAAAAGGAAAAAGGCAAAGGCCTGCACCCCGGATGGTGGACCGCCATCCTGTTGCTGGTCATCGCTGCGTTGGTGTACGGCACGGCCGCCTTGTTCTCCGGGTCGTACAAGACCTACGTTCCGGTGACCCTGACGTCGGACCGCGCCGGTCTGGTGATGGAGAGCGGCGGCAAGGTCAAGATGCGCGGGGTTCAGGTCGGGCGGGTCAGCTCGATCAAGGGTGGCACCGAGCCCGTCAGCCTCAAGCTCGAGATCTTTCCCGACCAGATCCAGCACATCCCGGCCAATGTCGAGGCAGAGATCAGGGCCACCACCGTCTTCGGCGCCAAGTTCGTCGACCTGATCTACCCGGAGAACCCGAGCTCCGACCGACTGGCCTCCGGTGCGGTGGTGAAATCCCGCAATGTGACCACCGAGGTCAACACGGTGTTCCAGAACCTGGTCGGAGTGCTCGATCAGGTGGACCCGATGAAGCTCAACGCGGTGATCTCCGCGCTGGCCGAAGGTGTCCGCGGCCAGGGGGAGCGCATCGGGCAGGCCACCACCGACTTCAATCAGGTGCTGCTGGCGCTGAACCCGCGCAGTGAGACCATCCGCGCCGATTGGCAGGCGCTGCAAGGCTTCAGCGACGCCTACAGCGGGGCCGCGCAGGACATCTTGGCCACCTTGAGCGCCGCCTCCACCACCAGCACCACCATCGTGGAGAACTCCAAACCGCTGGATGCCTTGCTGCTCAACGTGATCGGGCTGTCCAACAGCGGTATTGCCCTGTTGGCTCCCAACCAGGAGAACCTGATCAAGGGCATCAACAACCTGGAGCCCACCACCAACCTGCTGATGAAGTACAACCCTGAGTACACCTGCATGCTGGTGGGCGCAAAGTGGTTGCTGGACAACGGTGCCTACGACGCCACCGGCGGCAACGGCAAGTCCTTCATCGTCGACGGCGGCGCGCTGCTGGGTGACGACCAGTACCGTTACCCGGACCACCTGCCGATCATCGGCGCCAAGGGCGGCCCCGGCGGCCAGCCGGGCTGCGGCTCGCTGCCCATCCCGGACAAGAACTGGCCGGTGCGGGCGCTGGTCACCAACACCGGCTGGGGTACCGGCGTGGACATCCGGCCGAACCCGGGTATCGGGTTCCCCGGCTACGCCAACTATCTGCCGGTCACCCGCGGTGTTCCCGAACCTCCGAGTGTGCGCAACCTGTTCGGTGGTCCCGCCCCGGGACCGAACGCCGGAAACCCGCCGAAGGTCATCCCGGAACCGGGCGACTACCCCTACGGCGCGCCGATGTACGCCCCCGACGGCACCCCGCTGTGGAACAACCTGCCGCCCGCGCCGCCGCCGATGGATGCGCGGGAGCCGGGGCCGACACCGGGATCGGAGCCGTTCTTCGTGCCGAACCCGGGGCAGACGCCCACCCCGCTGCCCCCGACGCCGGTGCCCAACCCGGCCACACCGGGCCCCTGATCATCACGACGTCAACGAGAGGTAAGCGGAAGTGAAAGACAACCTGGGAGGCGCCATCTGGCGTTTGGGTATCTTCCTGGTGGTCTGCTTGCTGGGGATGTTCTCGCTGTTCGCGGTGTTCGGTCAGTTGCGGTTCGACAAGGAGCAGACCTACCGGGCCGAGTTCAGCAATGTGACGGGGCTGGAGCCCGACGACTTCGTGCGTATCGCCGGTGTCGAGGTGGGCAAGGTGAAGAACCTGTCGATCCGCGACGACTCCACGGTGTTGGTGGAGTTCAGCGCCCAGGATTCGGTGGTGCTGACCGAAGGCAGCCGCGCCGTCATCCGGTACGACGACCTGATCGGCGGCCGCTACCTGCAACTGGTCGAAGGTGCCGGCGGCACAAGGAAACTGAACCCCGGCGACACCATCCCGCTGGCACAGACCGAGCCTGCGCTGGACCTCGATGCGCTGATCGGCGGCTTCCGCCCACTGTTCCAGGCGCTCAACGCCGAGCAGGTCAATGCGCTGACCGGTCAGCTGATCAGCGCTCTGCAAGGCCAGGGCGCCACCATCGGGTCGTTCCTGTCGCAGACCGCGTCGCTGACCAACACCCTGGCCGACCGCGACCAGCTGATCGGCGAGGTGATCGTCAACCTCAACACGGTGCTGGGTTCCCTTGCCGGGCAGAGTGATCAGTTCGGAAAGGCCGTCACGGCGCTGTCCGAACTGGTGCAGGGCCTCGCTGAGCGCAAAGACGACATCGCCACCGGACTGGCCTACACCAACGAGGCCGCCGGCTCCATCACCGCACTGCTTTCCGAAGCGCGGCCGCCGTTGCAGAAGGTCGTCACCGAAACCGATCGCAGCGCAAGCATCGTGCTGGCCGATCACGATTATTTCGACAACCTGCTCAACACGCTGCCCGACGCCTACCAGATCCTGAACCGTCAGGGCATGTACGGCGATTTCTTCAGCTTCTACCTGTGCGATATCGCGCTCAAGCTCAACGGCAAGGGAGGCCAGCCGGTGTACGTCAAGGTGGCCGGCCAGAGCACGGGGAGGTGCGCACCGCGATGAAACCCTTCGCTGAACGCAATTCCTTCGTCATCGGTCTGGTCGGTATTGTCGGCATCGTCGCGATCGTGCTGCTGGCGCTGAACTACAAGAAGCTCCCGCTGATCAACTCCTCGACGTCGTACTCGGCGTATTTCGCCGAAACCGGCGGACTGGACAGCGGTTCACCCGTACAGGTGTCGGGCCTGCAGGTCGGTCAGGTCACCGGTGTCGAACTCGACGGCGCCCAGGTGCTGATCACCTTCAGCGTCAACGACGGTGTGCGCCTTGGTGATCGGGCCGAAGCCGCGATCAAGACCAAGAGCCTTCTGGGCGCGAAGTTCCTGGAGGTCACCCCCCGCGGTGACGGACAGCTCGACGGGCCCATCCCGACCGACCGCACCACCCCGCCGTATGAACTGCCCGACGCGCTCGGGGATCTCACCACCACCATCAGCGGCCTGAACACCGACCAGCTGTCGGACTCGCTGCGGGTGCTCTCGGAGACCTTTTCCCAGACCCCGCCGGACCTGCGGATCGCGGTCGAAGGTGTGGCGCGGTTCTCCGAGACGCTCAACGAACGCGACGCGCAACTGCGGGAACTGCTGGGCAACGCCAACAAGTCCACCGCCGTGCTGGCCGAGCGCAGCGATCAGGTGGTGTCGCTGATCGCCAACACCAACGCACTGCTGGCCGAGTTGCAGACCCAGAGCAGCGCTCTGGATCAGATCTCGAACAACATCTCGGCCGTGAGCCAGCAGTTGGTGGGTTTCATCAACGAGAACCGGTCCACCATGAAGCCGGCACTGGACAAGCTCAACGGTGTGCTGGCCACCATCGAGAACCGCAAGGATCGGGTGGCGAAGTCGATCAACATGTTGTCGACGTATGCGATGGCGCTCGGTGAATCGGTGGCCTCGGGGCCGTTCTTCAAGTCCTACATCAGCAACCTCATCCCCGGTCAGTTCTCCCAGCCGTTCATCGATGCGGCGTTCTCCGATCTGGGCCTGGACCCGAATGTGTTGCTGCCCACCGAACTCACCGATCCTCAGATCGGTCAGCCGGGCACCCCCGCGCTGCCGATGCCGTTCCCGCGCACCGGCCAGGGTGGCGACCCGCGCCTGAACCTGCCCGACGCGATCACCGGTAACCCCGGAGATCAGGGCTGCGGTCCGCCCGGCATCCCGCTGCCCGGCCCCACCGGCTGCTATCCCTACCGCGATCCGGGCCCCGCGCCCGCACCCGGCGGCCCCCCGCCGGGCCCGCCCGCGGCCGCACCGCCCGGCGTCGCGACCACACCCGCACCGTCGGTGGCGCCGGTCGCGGTTCCGGCCCCGGGCCAAACGCCGCCGGTGACTCAGACTCTCGGCCCCGCGCCGGGACCCGTTGATCCCGCGAACCCGGGAGGTGGACAGTGACGCTCTCCCGGAACACCAAGCTCGGGGTCGGCATCGTGCTGGTGCTGATCCTCGTCGCCGGCGTCGCGGTGCTGCTGCGCCCCGGTGGCCCGGCCAACCGCACCAACGTCGTCGGTTACTTCGCCAACAGCAACGGCATCTTCGTCGGCGACGACGTGAAGATCCTCGGGGTGTCGGTGGGCAAGATCGACAAGATCGAACCGGAGCCGCAGCGGGTCAAGATCTCGTTCTGGTACGACAGCAAGCACAAGGTGCCCGCCGACGCGAAGGCCGCGATCCTGTCACCGGCACTGGTCACGGGTCGCGCCATCCAGCTGACCCCGGCCTACACCACTGGACCCGTGATGGAATCCGACGCGGTGATCCCGGAGGACCGCACGGCTGTGCCGGTGGAGTACGACTCGTTCCGCCAGCAGCTGCAGCGGCTGACCGACACGTTGGAGCCCACCGAACCGGGCGGAGTGAGCACGCTGGGTTCGGCCATCAACACCGCCGCGGACAACCTCCGCGGCCAGGGCGCCAACATTCGCGACACAGTCATCAAGCTGTCGCAAGCCTTTTCGGCGCTCGGTGATCACAGCACCGACATCTTCTCGACCGTCAAGAACCTGTCGATCCTGGTGGCCGCGCTGCAGGAAAGCACCAACCTGATGCGCCAGCTCAACCAGAACCTCGCCGACGTCACTGGCCTGCTGGCCGACGACCCCGACGAGATTTCCTCGGCAGTACGGGATTTGAACGTCGCCGTCGGTGAGGTGCAGACCTTCGTCGCGGAGAACCGGGAGACCCTGGGAACCACGTCGGACAAACTGGCGGCCGTCACGAGCATCCTCAACGACAACCTCGACGACGTGGAGCAGCTCCTGCACGTCGCGCCCAACACATTGCAGAACTACATCAACATCTATCAGCCGGCGCAGGGCGCGGCCACCAGTGTGTTGGCCATCAACAACTTCTCCAACCCGATCTCGTTCCTGTGCGGCGCCATTCAGGCGGCGTCTCGGCTGGGTGCCGAGCAGTCGTCGAAGCTGTGCGTGCAGTACCTGGCGCCGATCGTCAAGAACCGGCAGTACAACTTCCTGCCGATCGGGCAGAACCTGTTCGTCGGTACCCAGGCCCGCCCCAACGAGGTGACCTGGAGTGAGGACTGGATGCGCCCGGATTACATTCCTCCCCGGCCGCCGGCCCCACCGGCACCGCCCGCCCCGGTGTCCCCGCTTCCCGCGGAAGCCGTTGCGCCACCTCCGGCAGCGCCGACTTCACCTCTTGCTGCTGAAGCGGTGCCGACCAATCCCGCCGACGGCCTGCAGGGGCTGATGGTTCCGGGAGGTGGACAGTGATCAGGCGTCTGACGAGTGCCGGTCTGGCTGCCGCCGCTGCACTGACTCTCAGCGGCTGCGGCGACTGGCAGGGGCTGAATTCGTTGCCGCTGCCCGGAACCGAAGGTGCCGGGCCCGGGGCGTTCACCATCACCGCGCAGATGCCCGATGTGGACAACATCGAACAGAACTCGCGGGTGCGGGTGGGCGACGTCACCGTGGGCAATGTCAGCAAGATCGAACGGCAGGACTGGCATGCCCTGGTGACCATGACCCTCAACGGTGACGTCGAACTGCCCGCCAACGCGACGGCGACCGTGGGCCAGACCAGCCTGCTGGGCTCGCTGCACATCGAGCTGGCGCCACCGAAAGACGAAGCCCCGCAAGGACGCCTGGGTGAGGGCTCGGTGATCCCGCTGTCGTCGTCGGGGGCCTACCCGACCACCGAGCAGACGCTGGCGGCGGTGTCGCTGATCCTCAACGGCGGCGGTATCGCGCAGGTCCAGGACATCACCGCAGAGCTCAGCACCGCCTTCACCGGCCGCGAAGGTGACCTGCGCTCGCTGATCCAGCAGCTGGACTACTTCATCCAGTACAACAACGACCAGAAGAACGACATCATCGCCGCGGCGGAGAGCCTCAACAATCTGGTGGGGCAGATCGCCGAGCAGAAACCCGTCGTCGACGAGGCGCTGCGCACCATCCCGGACGCGCTCGACGTGCTCAAGGATCAGCGTGAGCAGCTGTCGGAGGCACTGGTGCAACTCGGCAAGTTCAGCGCCTTCGCGGCGAACTCGGTGAACCAGACCCGGGAAGCGCTGGTGCAGGAGCTCAAAGACCTTGGGCCCGTGCTGCAGTCACTTGCCGATGCCGGTCCGGCGCTGACCCGGGCCTTGAGCTTCTTCCCGACCTTCCCGTGGCCGAAGGAAACGCTGCACAACTGGATGCGGGGCGACTACGGCAACCTGAGTCTGGTGTTCGACCTGACGCTGAGCCGCCTCGACGCCGGCATCTTCACCGGAACGCGGTGGGAGGGTGACCTCACCGAGCTCGAACTGCAGTGGGGCCGCACCATCGGCCAGCTGCCGAGCCCGTACACCCGCGCGAATCCACTGGTCGCTCCGTACCGCTGGGATCAGGGGCCGTAGACATGCATCTGAGTAAAAAGATCCTGACGCAGCTGGCGATCTTCGTCCTGATCGCCGTGATCGCCGGTGCGGTGATGATCTTCAACTTCATCAACCTGCCCGCGATGCTGTTCGGTGTCGGCGAGTACCGGGTCACCATCCAGCTGCCCGAGGCCGGCGGAATCTACCAGCGCGGCAACGTCACCTACCGTGGCACCGAGGTCGGCCGGATCGAGGACGTGCGGCTGACCGGCGAAGGTGTCGAAGCCACCCTGGTGTTGCGCTCGAATCAGAGCATCCCCGCCGACCTGGACGCCGAGGTGCACAGCCAGTCGGCGGTGGGCGAGCAGTTCATCGCGCTGCTGCCGCGCAGCGGGGATGGGCCCACCCTGCAGGACGGCGACGTGATCCCGATGGATCGCACCACTGTTCCGACCGACGTCAACACCTTGCTGGATGCGACAAACCGTGGGCTGCAAGCAATTCCGGGCGACAACCTCAAGACCGCGGTGGACGAGGCCTATATCGCGATCGGTGGTCTGGGCCCGGAGATCCAACGGTTCGTCAAGGGTTCGACCGCGTTGGCCATCGACAGCCGGGCCAATCTCAACGAGCTGACCACCCTGATCGACCAGTCCAAACCCGTGCTGGATTCGCAGACGGACACCGGTGATTCGATCCAGGCGTGGGCTTCGCACCTGGCCACCATCAGCGGCCAGCTACGCGACCAGGATGCTGCGGTCGAAGGCGTGATCACGCGGGGTTCACCCGCAGCCGACGAGGTGCGCGCGCTTCTCGACCGGTTCCAGCCGACGCTGCCGGTACTGCTGGCCAACCTGGTCAGCGTCGGCGAGGTGGCGATCACCTATCAGCCGAACCTCGAGCAGCTGCTGGTGCTGCTGCCGCAGGGGACCGCGGTGACCTCCGCGACCGGCGTCGCCAACCGGCACACCAAGCAGGACTACAAGGGCGCCTACCTGAGCTTCAACTTGAACCTCAACCTGCCGCCACCATGCACCACGGGGTTCCTGCCCGCCCAGCAGCAGCGTCCGCCCGCCGCGGTGGATGCTCCGGACCGGGTGGCGGGCAACCTGTACTGCCGGATCCCGCAGGACTCCTCGTTCAACGTGCGCGGGGCGCGCAACATCCCGTGTGTGACGGTGCCGGGCAAACGTGCGTCGTCGGTGCGCGAATGCGAGAGCGACGAGGTGTACGCCCCGCTGAACCCGGGCTTCAACTGGAAGGGCGACCCGAACGCCACCAATTCGGGGCAAGCCGTTCCCGACATTCCGCCCGGCATGCCACCTGCGGAAGCGGCACCACCGCCCGCCCCGCCGCTGCCGCCGATCGCGGCCGCTGAATACGACCCGACCACCGGCACGTACGTTGGACCTGACGGGCATGTGTACAAGCAAGCCGATTTGGCCCGTGGTGCCGCAGAGGAGCAAACATGGCAGACGATGCTGCTGCCCCCGAAGGGAAGCTGAGCGGGAACGACCCCGACCTCACAGCTGATCCCGAGGGGGCGACGGAATCGCCTCGAGAAGCCGACCAGGACGACACACCGACCGCGGTGCAGGACGCGCAGACCGACTCCGCAGCGCCGGAGAATTCTGCCGTGTCGGAGGATTCCGCTGTGTCGGAGGATGGGGTGTCGGATACCGAGGACCCCGAAGACGGGGAACTCGCCGAGGAGCCCGCGCCGGCCAAGGAGCCGATGTCGCCGCTGAAGCTGGCGACGCTCATCGGTGTGGTGGTGGTGCTCGTGTTGGGTGGCACTGTGGGCTGGCTCGGGTACCGCGCGTTGGACTCCCGTGAGACCGCCGAGCAGCGCAGCGTGTTCCTGCAGGTGGGGCGGCAGGCCGCGCTGAATCTGACCACCATCGATTTCGCCACCGTCGATGCCGATGTACAGCGCATCCTGGACTCGGCCACCGATTCGTTCTACGACGACTTCTCCGCGCGGACGCAGCCGTTCGTGGACGTGGTGCGGCAGGCTCAGTCGAAGTCCGTCGGTGAAGTCACGTCGGCGGGATTGGAATCCGAGGACGCCACCGGCGCGCAGGTGCTGGTCGCGATCACGGTGCGGACCTCGAATGCCGGTGCCCCCGAACAGGAACCACGCGCCTGGCGGATGCGCATCAGCGTCAAGCAGGTCGGTGAGGAGACAAAGGTGTCCAACGTGGAGTTCGTCCCGTGACCGCCGATGACAAGACCCGGGAAGCGGACGACACCGCTGTTGATGACACCGTTGTTGATGACACCGCTGTTGATGACGCGGTGTCCGAGGCTTCTGAATCCGACGCCACGGCCGAGGAACTCACCGAGGGCTCCGCACCGGACGAGGCGGACGGATCCGACACAGAGACCACCGATTCGGCTGCGGAACCGGACTCCGACAACAAGGCCGGCATCAACTGGGCGCGGGTGTTCGCCTTCGGCATCCTGCCCGCGCTGGCGCTGCTCCTGGGTGCCGGGGCCGGTTTCCTGAAATGGCAGGACTCGTCGGTGCGGGACACCGACGCGGTGCGAATCGAATCCGTGCAACTCGCCAAGGACGCCACCGTCAGGCTGTTGTCCTACAAGCCGGACACCGTCGAGCAGGATCTCGGCTCGGCTCGTGAACTGCTCACCGGTGAGTTCCGCGATTCCTACACCCAGCTCATCAACGACGTCGTGATCCCCGGGTCCAAGGAACGTCAGATCTCCGCAGTGGCCACCGTTCCCGCCGCCGCGTCGGTCTCCGCGGAGCCGAACAAGGCCGTGGTGCTGGTGTTCGTCAACCAGACCGTGGTGGTGGGCACCGACGCGCCCACCGGCACCACGTCCAGCGTTCAGGTCACCATGGACCGGGTGGGGGATCGCTGGTTGATCTCCGAATTCGATCCCGTCTGAGCCGGCCGTGACCGCTGATCCCCAGTGGACCGATATCGCGGGGTCCGAGGTGAACCTGAAGGCGCTCACCTGGGCCGCCGACGAGCGTGACCGGCCACTTGCATTGTGTCTGCACGGTTTTCCCGATACCGCCTTCGGGTGGCGCAAGGTGGCGCCGCTGCTGGTGGCCGCGGGCTACCGGGTGGTCGCGCCCATGATGCGGGGCTACGCTCCCTCGGGTTTCCCGGTGGACGGCAGTTACCACGTCGGGGCGTTGATGGATGACGCGCTGCGGGTGCGCGAGACGGTCGGGGGAGGCGATCACGATCTGCTGATCGGCCATGACTGGGGAGCGATAGCCGCGGCGGGGCTGACGGCCATGCCGGCGAGCCCGTTCAGCAAGGCGGTGATCATGTCGGTGCCGATGGCCGCGGCGTTCCGGCCGTGGGGCGGTGTCCCGCACCCGCTGCGGCTGGCTGCCCAACTACCCCGTCAGCTCGTACGCAGCTGGTACATCATGTACTTCCAGTTGCCGTGGGCACCCGACCGTTCCGCGAAATGGGTGACGCCACGCCTGTGGCGGCAGTGGTCACCCGGGTACGACGCCGCCGAGGATCTGCAGCACGTGTCCGCCGCGATCGGCGCACCCGAACACTGGCGTGCGGCGCTGGGGCCCTACCGTGCGACGGTGCGCAATTCTGCTCCGCCGCAACGGTTTGCCGAACTCCACCAACACTGGTTGTCGGCGCCGCTGCTGCCGACGCTGTACCTGCACGGCGCCGACGACGGCTGTGCGTCGGCCGAATACACCGAGTGGGTCAGGCGGGTCCTGCCGGACGGCGGGCGCGCCGAGATCATCCCCGGCGCCGGGCATTTCCTGCAGCTCGAGCAGCCCGGCCAGGTGGCCGAGCTGATCGCCGGATTCGCGCCCGTCGCATCCTGAGTCCGGTGGTCATCCGGCTCGCCGCCGCCGACGCCCAGACCTATTGGCTGTCGGCGAAGATCCCCAGCGACCAGTTGCTGCTGTACGCCTTCGACGGTGCACCCGCCATCGAACCGGTGGTGGTACAGCTGCGCCGCCGTGCCGCGATGTGCCACGATCTGCGGCTGCGGATCGTCGACGATTGTGTTGCGGCGTACCCGGCGTGGGCGTACGCCCCGGTGCGGCCCGCCCAGTTCGTGGTCCATGACGGGCGCAACTGGGCGAGCTGCCTGGACGCGGTGGCCGGGCTTGCCGACCAGCCGCTGGATGCGACCGAGGTGACGTGGCGGGTGCATGTGTTCACCCCGGTCGCCGATGTTCCGGATGCGTCCGGCCCGGCAACGGTTGCGGTAGTGCAGGTCTCGCATGCCCTGGCCGACGGTACCCGCGCCGCCGACCTCGCCGGCTGGCTGTTCGGCCGGTCTGTGCCGGTGACGCCGGTGGTCGCTGCCCGCCCGGGCAGCCTGGTGCTGCGTTCGGTGACCGCAGCGCGTGCGCACCGTCACTTGGTCCGCGACACCGCCGCAGGTGTGCTGCCCGCGGCTCCGCCGCCGCGGCCGGCGGCGTTGACCAACTCCGCGCCCGCCGGGCGGCGTCGGGTGCGCACGCTGCTTCGGCCTCGCGCGGCGCTGGGCGGTCCCACCGTCACCGTCGCGGTGCTCGCGGCGATCAGCGAGGCGCTGGACGGGCACCTCGCCGAGCGCGGACAGGACATTCCCCGGCTCGGCGCGGAAGTGCCGGTGGCCCACGGTGGGATTCGGTTCGCGCACAACCACTTCGGCAACGTCGGGGTGGGCCTGTATCCGGAACTCGCCAGCGCAGCGCGCACCGACCGCATTGCCGCGGATCTGGCGGCGGGCCGCGCCCGTGGTGACCATCCGGCCGCGGTGGCGGCCCGGCGTTCCTTCGCGGCCGTGCCGGCCCCGCTGCTCAGGTGGGGTGTGCGCCAGTTCGACGAGACCGTCCGCTCACCCGTGGTGACCGGTCACACCGTGGTGACGAGTGTCAACCGGGGGGCCGCCGATCTGCACTTCGGTTCAGCGCCCGTCCTGTTCACCGCCGGCTATCCGCTGCTCTCTCCGATGATGGCACTGGTGCACGGGGTGCACGGAATCGGTGCCACGGTGGCGATCAGCGTGCACGCCGCCGAAACCGCCGGTGACATCGACGACTACGTGGCCCGGCTGGACCGCGCGCTGGGCTGACTTCCGCGCAACGCCGCGATCCCCGCGTCGAGGGCGTCCTCCAGATAGCGCAGATCGCCGGTGGCCATCAGCACCCCGACCCCACCCTGGATGCCGGCCAGCAGCGCTCGGGCCGTGGCGTCGGCGTCCACCCGTGCGGGCACCTTGCCCGTCGACTGCATGGCCCGGATACCGGAGGCGATCTCGCCGTGCCAGCGTCCCATCAGCGCTGTTGTCACCGCCTGCGCCCCGGGGGTGGTCCGGCCGATCTCCGACATCAGCACCGACAGCGGGCAGTTCTGGCCCTGGCGGCGGTACCGGTCGACCACCACGTCGCGCCAGCGTGTCCACGCCGCCCAGGACGTCAGTTCACCCAGGTAGGGCTGCTGGTCGGAGATCACCTGGCGGGCCTCGTGCTCGGCCACCGCCAGCAGCAGCTCTTCCTTTCCGGCCGGAAAGTAGTGGAACAGCTGGCTTTTCGAGGTCCGGGTGCGGACGCGGATATCGTCGAGGGTGGTGGCGGCCACGCCGTTGGCGCGGATCTCCTCGGCAGCGCCGGTGATGATGCGCTGCCGGGTGACCAGCCCCTTCTTGGTCAGGCCGAGTTGGTGGACCTGCGGGTCCAGTTCCCACGGCCGGCTGTCCGGGCTCATGGGCGCACACAGTACGCGGAACGCCCGGCGGCGAGGCGGATCGGTCGAGGGGGTCGAGCAGCGGCGTGACAGATGGCCTACATTCTGTTACGTGACTGCCTACGACTTCGCGCTGCTTGTCCTCCGGGTCGTACTCGGACTGACGATGGCTGCACACGGCTACAACAAATTCTTCGGCGGCGGGCGGATCCCCGGAACCGCGGGGTGGTTCGACAGCATCGGGATGAAACCGGGCATGTTCCACGCCCGGGTCGCGGCCACCACCGAGATGGCCGCGGGCATCGGTCTGGCCCTGGGGCTGCTGACTCCGGTGCCGGCCGCGGGCTTCGTGGCTTTGATGCTGGTGGCCGCCTGGACGGTGCACCGCAAGAACGGGTTCTTCATCGTCAAAGAGGGCTGGGAGTACAACCTGGTTCTGGCTGTCACGGCGGTGGCGATCGCCGGTACCGGCGCCGGCAAGCTCAGCCTGGACTACCTGCTGTTCTCTCATACCGCGGTGTGGGATGTGGTGCAGGGCTGGTGGGGCCTGCTGATCGCGGTGGTGCTGGGGCTCGGCGGCGGTATCAGCCAGCTGGCGATCTTCTACCGCCCGCCGGTGAAGTCCTAGAAATCCGTCCGCGGATCGCATGATTTTGGGTGTGCTCGCCCACAGGAACTAGAACACGTTCTAGTCTGAACTCCATGGGATTTCTGAAGCAGACCACGCCGGAAATCGACTTCGCGGAATGGAGTAAGGGCACCCGCGCCGAACGGATCAAGCCGATGGCCCGGCACTGGGCCGAAGTCGGCTTCGGCACCCCGGTGGCGCTGCACCTGTTCTACGTTCTCAAGATCCTCGCCTACATCCTGGGTGCGTGGCTGGTGGTCCTGACCACCCGCGGTGTCGACGGGTTCTTCAACGTCGCCGAATGGTTCAACGAGCCCATCGTGTTCCAGAAGGTGGTGCTCTACACCATGCTGTTCGAGGTCGTCGGCCTCGGCTGCGGATTCGGCCCACTCAACAACCGGTTCTTCCCGCCGATGGGTTCGGCCCTGTACTGGCTGCGGCCCGGCACCATCCGGCTGCCGCCGTGGCCCGACCGGATTCCGCTCACCCGGGGTGACGCCCGCACCCCATTCGATGCCGCCGTCTACGGCGCGCTGCTGGTGGTGCTGCTGATCGCCCTGTTCTCCGATGGCGTGGGCCCCGGTGTCGGGGTGCTGCCCGCCTGGCAGCTGTGGGCCGTGCTCGGGCTGCTCGCACTCATCGGCCTGCGCGACAAGGTGATCTTCCTGGCCGCGCGCGGCGAGGTGTACGGATCGCTGGCGGTGGCGTGCCTGTTCGCCAGCCACAGCGTGGTCGACATGATCATCGCCGCCAAGCTGGTGTGTCTGGTGATCTGGCTCGGAGCGGCCACCTCGAAACTCAATAAGCACTTCCCGTTCGTCATCTCCACGATGATGAGCAACAACCCGGTGTTCCGGTCGCCGGCGATCAAGCGCAAGTTCTTCGAACACTTCCCCGACGATCTGCGGCCGGGGCGGCGCTCGCGTTTCCTGGCGCATTTCTCGACGGCCGTCGAGGGTCTGGTGCCGCTGGTGCTGTTCTTCTCCCATGGTGGCTGGGCAGGCGCCGTCGCGGCGTTCATCATGCTGTGCTTCCACTTCGGCATCCTCAGCTCGATCCCCATGGGCGTGCCGCTGGAATGGAACGTCTTCATGATGTTCTCGGTGGTCGCACTGTTCCTCGGCCACCCCGGTGTCGGCCTCGCCGACCTGCAGAGCCCGCTGCCGATCCTGCTGTTCGTGGTGGTCGCCGGCACCGTGGTGCTCGGAAACCTGTTCCCGCGCAAAGTGTCTTTCCTGCCCGGAATGCGGTACTACGCGGGCAACTGGGACACCTCACTGTGGTGCATCAAGCCGTCAGCCGATGCCAAGATCGCCGAAGGCATCGTCGCGATCGCGAGCATGCCCGCGGCGCAGCTCGAAAAGTTCTACGGAAGCAAGGAAGCCGCGCAGATCCCGATGTACATGGGGTACGCGTTCCGGTCGTTCAACACCCATGGCCGGGCGCTGTTCACGCTCGCGCACCGGGCGATGGCCGGGCACAACGAGGACGACTACACCCTGACCGACGGTGAGCGCATCGTGTCCACGGCCATCGGCTGGAACTTCGGCGACGGCCACATGAGCAACGAGCAGCTGGTCGCCGCCCTGCAGAAGCGCTGCCACTTCGAACCCGGTGAGGTGCGCATCGTCATGCTCGACGCTCAGCCCATCCACCGGCAGACCCAGCAGTACCGGCTCGTCGACGCCGCCACGGGCGAATTCGAGCGCGGCTACGTCGAGGTCGCCGACATGGTGACCCGTCAACCGTGGGACGACACCGTTCCGGTGCACGTCACCCGCAGCGACTCCCTAGCGTGAAATGGCCTCGGCGATGGGGGTGTCACCGTTGTTGAACTCGATGGTGCGCCCGATCGTCGAATCCTGTGCCAGCACTGCGGCGGCCACCGCGGCGACATCGGCCCGGGACACCTTCCCGTCGGCTGCCTCCGGGCCGACGGTGATGCGTCCGGTGGGCTCGTCGAGTGTCAGCCCGCCGGGGCCCAGGATGGTCCAGTCCAGGCCGCTGGCCTTGAGGTACTCATCGGCGGCCGCTTTGGCCTGGGCGTACGCATAGAACGAGTTGTCCTCGGGGACACCGTGATCGGGGCCGGCGCCGAAGTAGGACACCATCACGAATCGGCGCACACCGGCCTGCTTGGCCGCGTCGATCACACGGATGGCGGCGTCGCGGTCGACGGCGTAGGTGCGCGCCGGGTTGCCACCGCCTGCGCCGGCGGAGAACACCACCGCATCATGGCCCACCAGCAGGCCGGCCAGTGTCTCGGTGTCGGAGTTCTCGATGTCGGCGACGACGGGGTCGGCGCCGGTGGCGGCCACGTCGTCGGTGTGGTCGGCATTGCGGAAGATCGACGACACCTGCTGCCCGTCGGCACTCAGCGTGCGGGCCAGGTGCAGGGCGACCTTGCCGTGGCCCCCGACGATGGCGATGCGAGACATGTTCCTCCTAGTTCGGTTTCGCGGTGCAACTCGACCTCGCGGGTGAGAAATTCCGACCCACTCGTTCCAAGTACCCACAGATGGTGTTATGAACGACGTAGGCAACCAACTAACCGGTTGGGAGTTCGGAACGAGATCTGGAGGAGAGGTTCATGGCTGAAGCCGTGATTGTCGAGGCAGTGCGGTCCCCAGTCGGCAAGCGCAACGGTGGTCTGTCGGGTGTGCACCCGGGTGAGCTGTCGGCGCAGGTCCTCAACGGGTTGGCGGAGCGCGCCGGCATCGATCCCGAGATCGTCGACGACGTGATCTGGGGCTGCGTCATGCAGGCCGGCGAGCAGGCCCTCGACATCGCCCGGACCGCGGTACTGGCCGCAGGTTGGCCGGAGACGGTGCCCGGCGTGACCGTCGACCGCCAGTGCGGGTCCAGCCAGCAGTCGGTGCACTTCGCCGCCGCCGGCGTGATCGCGGGCCACTACGACGTCGTGGTCGCCGGCGGTGTCGAATCGATGTCGCGCACCCCCATGGGCTCGTCGCTGGCCAACGGCGGACACCCCTACCCCGAGGCCTTCCGTAGCCGCTACAGCCAGACCCCGAACCAGGGCATCGGTGCCGAGATGATCGCCCAGCAGTGGGGCCTCGACCGCACCACACTCGACCAGTTCTCCCTCGGCTCGCATGAAAAAGCCGCGGCCGCACAAGATTCCGGCGCATTCGACGACCAGATCGTCGGCATCAAGACCAAGGACGCCGACGGCAACGACGTCGCCATCACCAAGGATGAAGGTATCCGCCGCGGTGGGTCGGTGGAGAAGCTGGCCGGGATCAAGCCGGCGTTCAAGGAGGACGGCGTGATCCACGCCGGCAACTCCTCACAGATCTCCGACGGCTCGGCGGCCCTGCTGTTCATGTCCGCGGAAAAGGCACAGTCGTTGGGACTCAAGCCGATTGCGAAGGTACACACCGCGGTGCTGGCCGGCGCCGACCCGGTGATCATGCTGACCGCGCCCATCCCGGCGACGCAGAAAGCGCTCAAGCGTTCGGGACTCTCGCTGGACGACATCGGCGTCTTCGAGGTCAACGAGGCGTTCGCCCCGGTTCCGCTGGCCTGGCTCAAGGACATCGGCGCCGACGAGAAGAAGCTGAACCCCAACGGTGGCGCCATCGCGCTGGGCCACCCGCTCGGCGGATCCGGCGCCCGCATCATGACCACGATGCTGTACCACATGCGGGACAAGGGAATTCAGTACGGATTGCAGACCATGTGTGAAGGTGGCGGCCAGGCCAACGCGACCATCCTCGAACTGCTGTGACCGAGGTGCAGGCACCCGCCGCTCTCACCGAAAGGCGGGGCAACGTCCTGATCATCACCCTCAACCGGCCCGAGGCACGTAACGCCATCAACGCGGCGGTCAGCACCGCGGTGGGTGATGCGCTGGCCGCGGCGCAGGCCGACCCGGAAGTACGGGTGGTGGTGATCACCGGAGCGGGCGACAAGTCCTTCTGCGCCGGCGCCGATCTCAAGGCGATCTCGCGGCGGGAGAACCTCTACCACCCCGAGCATCCGGAATACGGATTCGCCGGCTACGTCAGCCATTTCATCGACAAGCCGACCATCGCCGCCGTCAACGGTACGGCGCTGGGCGGCGGCACCGAACTGGCGCTGGCCAGTGATCTGGTGGTGGCCGAGGAGCGGGCGAAGTTCGGGCTGCCGGAGGTCAAGCGGGGCCTGATCGCCGCCGCGGGCGGGGTGTTCCGGATCGTCGATCAGCTGCCGCGCAAGGTGGGACTCGAGCTGATCCTCACCGGGGAGCCCATGTCCGCCGCGGACGCACTGAAGTGGGGCCTGATCAATCAGGTGGTGCCCGACGGCACCGTGGTGGACGCCGCCGTGGCCTTGGCCGAACGGATCGCGGGCAACGCACCGCTGGCGGTGCAGGCCAGCAAGCGGGTGGCCTACGGCGTCGACGACGGTGTGGTCACCGGCGAGAAGGACGGCTGGGCGCGGACCACCAAGGAGATGGTGGGCGTGTTCCGCTCGGAGGACGCCAAGGAAGGGCCGCTGGCGTTCGCCGAGAAACGCCCGCCGATCTGGAAGGCTCGCTAGCCAAACACGAAAACGGGCGTTTGGGCGCGCAATCTGCGCCCAAACGCCCGTTTTCGGCGTTGATCAGGCGGGGGCCGCGGGCGCGACCGTCGTCGGGGTGACGGACGGGATCTCGGCGGGCAGACCCTCGCTCGGGGCGGCCGGCTCGGTGGTCTCCGACGGCGCTGTCGTTGACGTCGACGTGGTGGTCTCCGACGTGCTGGTGGGCGACGTGGTGGTGGTCGCGGTGCCCGGCAGCGCTTCGGCCGGGTTCAGCACGGTGTCGATCATGTAGATCTTGGCGCTCTGGGCGGTGATGCCGCCGCAGACCACCTTGGCCACGTCGTCGACCTTGATGTCGCCGCCGCTGCCGGTGATGGTGAGCTGCGCACCCTGCTGCGAGGTCAGCTTGCCCTCGATGTTGCTCGGGCCCAGGTAGCCCAGCGCCATGTGGTAGTACAGGACGCTGGTCAGCTGCTCGGGGTTGGCCTTGAGGGTCTCGAGCTCGCCCGGCTCCAGCTTCGCGAACGCGTCGTTGGTGGGGGCGAAGACGTTGTAGGGGCCGTTGTCCAGCACACCCACCAGGTTGACGGCGGGATTGACCTGGCCGGAGATGGCCTGGCTGAAGGTGCTGAGCTCGGGGATCGAGGCGATGGCCGCCGAAGCCGTCAAGCCCGAGGTGGAGGCGAACGACCCGGAGGTCTGCGACTCCTTGTAGGTACCGCACTCCGGGCCCTGCGGCTCGGGGACCTCGCCGGTCTGCACCGGTACCGGGGGCGGGGTGGGCAGGGGCGTCGGCTCTGCGAACGCGTTCACCGCGGTCGGGATGGACAGGGCGATGGCAGCAACAGCTGCGGCAACGCCGTAGGTCTTGGTGCGAGTCGTCACGTTGATTAGGGCTCCTCTCGCCTCTTCACGTCTCCGGGCCTTTGTCGTTCGATCTCAGTCGGCCGTTACGCACAGAAGCTGTGTCTTATCCGGTCGGCGAGACGCGACGGAGGCGCATCAAGCCAGGTCAGATCGTAAACTTTGCCTGACAGCCGCTCAAAAGAGGCTGGTCAGCGCCAGCGTGGTCCAGGATGTCGGGGTGAGCGCGAACGCAGGTGAGGCCGTCGATGAACTGCGGGAACTGGCGCAGCTGCTCGGCCGGATCGACACGGCCGCAGCCGCCGCGCCGTGGTCGGCTGACGGCGAGCTGGAACGCCTGGCCGCCGCGGCCCGAAGGGAGTTGGCGGCCGCGCCCGCAGCCGACATCGCCGCGGTGGGCGCCTCGCCCGCCTGGCGGGACCGCGCTCGGCAACACGCACGTTTGGCCCAGCTGACCCGCGAGCCGGCACCGCCGCGGTACGCCGGGCCCGACGCCGTCCTGGCCGTCGGTCTGGCGCGGGCAGCGGTGGCCGAAGCAGTGCTGGCGGTGTCGCGGGCCCAGCGGCTCAGCGACAGCACGGAGGCGCCCGCCCGCCGGCACGTGGTGGCCGGCCTGGGTGCCCGCGTGTGTTCGTTGGCGCCCCGGGTGCTCGACGAGGTGCGCCACATCTGGACCGGCAGACCCCGCTCGATTCTGCTGCGGTTGGTCATCACACTGGCGGTCGCCCTGTCGCTGGTGGTGTTCTACCACTTCACCGGACTGACCCGGTACGACGACGCCGGCCGGCTCACGCTGTATCTGTTCTCCGCGGTGGTGGGCAGCGTGGTGTGCACCAATGCACTGTGTTTTGAAGCGCGGCGGGTGCGCGGCCAGCTTGCGGCCGGTGAACGACTGTGGCGCATCCTGATCGTGAAGAACCTGGCGATGGCGGTGATGGTCACCGTCGCGGCGCTGCCGGTGATCGTGTTCCTGACGATCGCCGACGAGGGAAACCCGGTGGCGCTGGTCGATCAGTTGATCACCATGGTCTTCCTCTGGCTGGGCGTGGGCAATGTGCTGTCGGTGGTGTATCCGCTTCGCCACGAACCGATTTCGGCCCGCCTGAACGACGGCACCTGGAAGCCGTTCCTGCTGTCGTTCGCGGTGTCCTACGGTGTCGGGCTGACGGTCAACCTGATGATCTACTGGCGACTGTGGGCCAAGCAGAAAGCCTCGGCGGAGATGACCGGAGGTACCTGGGCGGCGTTCGCCGTGGTGCTGATCAGCGCCGTCTCGATGTGGATTCTGCTGACGGTGTTCGCGGTCGCCTGCAGTCGTGAACCCCGGCTGCGACGGGTGCTGTCCCGGGAGATGATCTGAGCGATTTCGGCGCGCTCGTAACCGCTCAGCGGTTACGAGCGCGCCGAAATCGCAGAGTCGGACTTGCGCACCGCCAGGCACATCAGCGCCGCCACCACGCACAGCCCGGCGGCGAGGTAGAACGCCAGGTCATAGGTGCCCTGCAGATCGCGGATCCACCCGGCGCCGGCCGCTGCGACCGCCGCGCCCAGCTGATGCGAGGCGAACACCCAGCCGAACACGATGGGCGCCTTGGTGCCGAAGTAGTTGCGGCACAACGCGATTGTCGGCGGCACGGTGGCCACCCAGTCCAGGCCGTAGAAGATGATGAACACCCAGGTGCCGGCCTCGGCATGCGGTGACAGCAGGGCGGGTAACGCCACCAGGGACAGCCCGCGCCCGGTGTAGTAGATGACCAGCAGTACCCGCGGATCCACCCGGTCGGTGAGCCAGCCGGAGAACACCGTGCCCGCCACATCCAGGACACCGACCACGGCCAGCAGTCCGGCAGCCACTGTGGTGGGCATACCGTGATCGTTGGCGGCCGGGATGAAGTGGGTGCCGATCAGCCCGTTGGTGGTCATGCCGCAGATCGCGAAACTGCCTGCCAGCAACCAGAATGCGGGTACGCGGGCGCCCAGCACCAGCCCGGAGAAGGCGGCGCCGAAGCTCGAACCCGGTGGTTTCGGTACCTCCACGGTGTCGGTGGCGCCGAAGGGGAGCAACCCTTTGTCCTGCGGCCAGTTCCGCATGAACACCAGCACCAGCGGCACCACCGCCAGTGCCGCTGCGGCCACCAGCAGCGACGCCCACCGCCAGCTGTGGTGCGTGGTCACCGCCGCGACGACGGGCAGGAAGATCAGCTGACCCGTGGCGCTGGCGGCCGTCAGCACGCCGGTGACCAGACCGCGCTGCGCGTCGAACCAGCGGGTGGCGACGGTCGCCACGAAACCCATCGAGATCGCCCCGGTGCCCGTGCCGACCAGCACGCCCCACAACAGGACCAGCTGCCAGCTCGCCGTCATCGTCACGCTCAGCGCGCTGCCCGTGGCGATCAGCCCCAGTGCCGCCACCAGCACCGGGCGCACCCCGAACCGGTCCATCAGGGCTGCGGCGAACGGGGCCGTCAACCCGAACAGGGTCATGTTCACCGACATCGCCAGCCCGACCACGCCGTGCGACCAGCCGAACTCGTGGTGCAGCGGGTTCATCATCACGCCGGGGACGGAGCGGAAGCCGGCGGCGCCCAGCAGGGCGACGAAGCTGACGGCGGCCACCACCCACGCCCAGTGCAGGCGGCTCTGCTCGGTGCGAACAAGGGTCACCGATCGACTATCGCGGACCCGCCGCCGCTGGGCCAGTGGCAAGAATGCTGATATTCGTCAAAAACACGCCAAACGGGGCACACTGGTTCCATGCACCGCGTTGCCGTCCTGCTGCTCGAGCCGGTCATCGGCTTTGATGCCGCGATCGCGCCGACGTTGTTCGGTGCCGCCACCGACGCCGACGGCAACCCGCTCTACGAGGTGGTGACCTGCGGTATCACCGCCGAGGCGGTCCCGTCCACCCACGGGTTCGCGATGGTGCCGCAGGCCGGCGCCGAAGCGCTGGCCACCGCGGACACCGTGGTGATTCCCGGCACCCGATACCGGCCTGCCCGCGCCGACGGTGTCCTCGGCCCCGACGTCGCGGCCGCATTGGCGTCGGTGCGGCCCGGCACCAGAATGGTCTCCATCTGCACCGGCGCCTTTGTCCTGGCCGCCGCGGGTCTGCTCGACGACCGCCCGGCCACCACCCACTGGCAGCACGCGGACACCCTGAGGGCGCTGCATCCTCGGGTGCGGCTGGACGAGAACGTGCTGTTCATCGACGACGGTGACCTGCTCACCTCGGCAGGCCTGGCCGCGGGCGTCGACCTGTGCCTGCACCTGATCCGCCGTGATCACGGCGCCCAGGTGGCCAATACCGTCGCGCGTTACTGCGTGGTGCCGCCGTGGCGCGAAGGCGGCCAGGCGCAGTTCATCGACCGGCACCTACCCCCGCAGGACACTGCGTCCACCGCGGTCGCCCGCACCTGGGCCACGCAGAACCTCGACCAGCCCCTGAGTATCGAGCAGTTGGCGCGGCACGCCGGGATGAGCCCGCGTACCTTCATCCGGCGTTTCCGCGAGGAGACTGGGGAGTCGCCGGGAGCCTGGGTGCGCGCCCGGCGGGTGGATCGGGCCCGCGAACTCCTCGAGCAACGGGATCTGCCGGTCGACGAGATCGCCCGTCTGGCCGGGTTGGGCACCGGCGCCAATCTGCGCCACCACCTGCGGCGCGGGCTGGGGATGTCACCCTCGAGCTACCGCAAGGTATTTCAGGGGCGCTGAGAAAGCAGCGGCGGGTTGATCCGCGCGAACCCCTCCTGGCGGAAGTACGGGAAATACGGATAGGGCGCCTCGCGCTCGCTGACCGCGTCCAGGCGCGCCACCTGCTCGTCGTCGAGTCGCCACCCCGTGGCCCCGAGATTGTCGACGAGTTGCTGATGCGTGCGTGCGCCGATGATGACCGAGGCGACGGTCGGCCGGCGCAGTAGCCAGTTGAGCGCGATCTGCGGTACCGATCGGCCTGTTTCGGCGGCGACGGCATCGAGCACGTCCACGACGGCGAACAGCAGGTCCTCGTCGACGGGTGGGCCGGCGCCGGCGGTCTTGTGCAGCCGGCTGACGCCGGGCAGTGTGGCGCCGCGTCGGATCCGGCCGGTCAGCCGGCCCCAGCCCAGTGGGCTCCACACCAGTGCACCGACGCCTTCGTCCCGGCCGATGGGCATCAGCTCCCATTCGTAATCACGACCTATCAGCGAGTAGTACACCTGGTGGGCGATGTACCGGTTGCGATGGGCGGCGTCGGCGTAGGCCAGTGATTTCGCGAGCTGGCCGCCGCTGAAATTGGACACCCCGGTATAGCGGATCTTGCCTTGGGTCACCAGAACGTCGAGCGTGTCGATGACCTCGTCGATCGGGGTGTGGGCGTCGTAACCATGCAGCTGGAACAAGTCGATCCGGTCGGTGCGCAGCCGGCGCAGCGCGTTGTCGACAGCGCTGATGAGCCGGGCGCGCGACGTACCCCAGTCGCCGGGGCGGTCTCCGACCGGCAGGGCGGCCTTGGTGGAGATCAGCGCCCGGTCGCGACGGCCCTGCAGTGCCGCACCCAGCACCTGCTCCGAGGCGCCGTCGGAGTAGACGTCCGCGGTGTCGAAGAGGGTGATTCCGGCGTCGAGGCAGACGTCGACCATACGGCGCGCCTCGTCAACCCCCGTGGCGCCCCACTCGCTGAAGAAATCGCCGGATCCGCCGAATGTTGCTGCGCCGAAACTCAATTCGGACACCATGAGCCCTGACCTGCCGACATACCTGTATTCCACCTGACACTCCTTAATGAGACTGAATTCCCATTAGTGACGGTAGCACGGATATGGCGCTAACGAGACCGAGTTCCCATTAGCATGGGGAGGTGACCACCCTCAGTCGGCCCGGCGGCCGCACCGCCGCCGTGCGCGACGCCGTCCTCGCCGCCACCGGCGACCTTCTCGTGGAGCGTGGGCTCGAAGGTGTGGAGCTCACCGAAGTCGCGCAGCGCGCCGGCGTCGGGAAGTCGACCGTTTACCGGCGCTGGGGGACCGTGCCCGCACTGGTGGCCGACCTGCTGCTCGACATGGCTCAGACGTCGTTGCCGCGCGCCCACACGGGCACCCTGCGCGGCGACCTGCTGGCGAACGCCGACCTGATCCGGCGCACGCTGAACGATCCGCGCCAGGGCCGGCTGTTCAAGGCCGTCATCGCCGCTGCCACGTGTGATGCGGATGCGGCCGAGGCGCTGGAAGGCTTCTACGCGGCCCGGCTCGACGAGCTGGCCCCAGTGGTGGCCGACGGTATCGCCCGCGGCGAAGCGCCCCCGGGCACCACCCCCGCGGACGTCATCCGCTACGTCTCGGCTCCGCTGTACTACCAATTCCTCACCACCACCCGGCGGCTCACCCGCCGCGACGCCGAGCGCAGCGTCGACGCCGCCCTGGCCGCCGTCCAGGCCGGGGTGTTTGTCCACACCTGAACCGGACCCGACTCGGCGGCGGTGTCCTAACTCACGTACGTAGCCGTCGGTCCGGCTGGGTAACCCCTGAAGGTGAAAGCAAAGCGGATCTTGGTCACGGGTGCTACCGGCTACATCGGGTCTCGGCTGGTGGCGGCGCTGCTGGCAGACGGTGATGAGGTGGTTGTCGCCACCCGCAACACCGACAAACTGGCGGCGTTCGGGTGGTCCGACGAGGTCCGCTCCGTCACCCTGGACGCCGGCTCGTCCGATTCGGCGGCCCTCGCGCTGGCCGAGGCCGGCCCCGTCGACGTCATCTACTACCTGGTGCACGGGATCGGGCAGCCCGACTTCCGCGAGCACGACAAGGTCGCCGCGAGCAACGTGGCCCGGGCCGCCGCGAGAGCCGGCGTGGGCCGCATCGTCTATCTGGGCGGTTTCGTGCCCGACGAGGACACCCTGTCGGATCATCTGGCCAGCCGCGCGGAGGTGGCCGAGGCCCTGCACGTCGAGGGTGGCCCAGAGGTGGTGTGGCTGGGCGCGGCGGTGATCATCGGCGCCGGATCCACGTCGTTCGAGATGGTTCGCTACGTGGGTGACCGGTTACCGCTGATCCCGCTGCCGTCGTGGGTGGACCACGCCATCGATCCCATCTCGATCCGCGACGTCCTGTACTACCTGCTCGCGGCCGCCGACCCGGAAACGGTGCCGGCCGGCTCCTACGACATCACCGGGCCGGACACCACGACCTACCGCGGGTTGATCGGCGGCTACGTCCATGCCGCGGGCAACCGGCGGGCCGGTCTACCGCTCAACGGCTGGCACGAGGCGCTGATCCCCAAGTCGCTGACGGCCTGGGTGGCCGGCAACGTGGTGCCGGTGCCGACGGGGCTGGCGGTGGATCTGATCGCCTCGCTGGATCACCCGATGACCGCATCCGATTCCCTGCTGCGGGACGTCGTCGCCGATCCTCGCGGGGGTCTGACCCCGATCGATGACGCCATCGCGGCGTCGGTGGCCTCGCCGCCGCCCCGGCCGGTGGACCGCCTGGCGGACCCGCATCACCTGGCCGACAGTGACGCCGCCTGGGCCGGGGGAGATCGGCTACGGTTACGACGGGTGCTCGGCGCTGTCACACCGCCGGTCGCCCGGCCGGCACTCACCCTGCTGTCGGTGGTACCCAAACCGCTTGCGGCGGTGGCACGTACCGGTTTGGACCTGATGGTGGGCCTGATACCCAAGGCGGATCCCGCGTGACCCAGACAATCAGCCTGCGCGACGAAATCCTCGGCGTGCTGACGAATGTGGCTGTGCCACGGACCGAGCCCCCGGCGGTGGTGCGCAGGCGGCGGATCGTCGTCGCGGTGGTGCTCGTGTTCGGTGCGGTGACGTTGGCCGTGTCGTTGAACCAGGAACCGGGTGACCCCGCGTTCTACTGGTTGACCTTCCTGCTCGCCGCGATCTGGGCCGGTGGCGCCTTGCTGTCCGGGCCGATGCACCTGGGCTGTGTGTCCTGGCGCGGACGCAGTCAGCGGCCGGTGCTCACCGGGATCGGAATCGGGCTGCTGGTCGGCGGCGCGTTCTTGATCGGGGCGCTGATCGCGCGGGAGATCGACCCGATCGCCGAATTCATCACGCGGGTCCTCCTTTTCGCCAACCAGGGTGCGCTGTGGCTGGTGGTGGTCATCACCCTGGTCAACGGTGTGGCCGAGGAGCTGTACTTCCGCGGGGCGCTGTACACCGCCCTCGGTGATCGCGCGCCGGTGGTGATCTCCACCGTCATGTACATCATCGCGACCTCCGCCAGCGGCAATCCGATGCTCGGCTTCGCCGCCATCATCCTGGGCGCCGTATGCGCCCTGGAACGCCGCGCCACCGGCGGCGTGCTGGCGCCGATGCTGACCCATCTGGTGTGGGGCCTGATCATGGTGCTCGCGCTGCCGCCTCTGTTCGGGGTCTAGGAACCGCGCGCCGAGACTGCGGGCAGTGTGCAGATTTCGGCGGAAACCCGCACTGTGTGCAGTCTCGGCGCTCAGTCCAGCGGGTGATCCCACTCGTCGCGCGCCATCCGCGCCGACAGCCACGCGATCGCCGCGATCACCACCGGCGTCACGCCCGCCACCAGGAAGATCACCTCCATCGAGATCACCTTCGACAGCGGCCCGGCGATCGCCATCGACACCGGCATGAACGCCAGCGACACGAAGAAGTCCAGGCTCGAGACCCGGCCCAGCATCGCCGGCGGCACCCGCCGCTGCAGCAGCGTGCCCCAGATGACCATGCCCGCACCATCGGTGACGCCCACGAGGAAGCTGGCGATCATCATCCACACGAACGAGTGCGTCCACCCGATCACCACCAACGGCAGGGAACCGGCACCCCACATCAGCATCATCACCGTCAGGTAGCGCCGCGGCAGCTGCCACGACGACACCCCGAGTGCACCGAGGGCGCTGCCGACACCGAACGCCGCCAGCACGAACCCGTACATCTGGGCGCCGTGCTCGAACCGCTCACCGGTGATGAACGGCAGGAGCACCTCGATCGGCCCGATCACCAGCAGCACGAACAAGCTGGCGAACAACAACGTCGCCAACAGCCACGGGGTACGCACCATGAACGTGAACCCCTCACGCAGATCGGCCAGCGGATGCTGCCTGTCCGACTTCTCCACGGTGCTGCGCACGCCGCGGGTCGACACCAGCAGTACCAAGCTGATCGCGAACAGCACCGCGACGATCACCGCACCGACAGTGGGGAAGGTGGCGCCGATCAACAGACCGGCCATCGCCGGGCCCGCCGCCCGCTGCAGCACCGGGCGCATCACCCCTTCGACTCCGTTGGCGGCCAGTAACTGTTCGGCGGGCAGGATCCGCGGCAGGTAGGCACTGTAGGCCGGGAAGAAGAACGCCGCCGCGATGCCGAGCGCCGTCGCTGCCACCGCCATGTGCCAGACCTGCAGGACCCCGAGCAGGCCGAGTGCGGCCACCGCCGTCACCGCGATCAGGTTGACGACCTCGACCGCAATGATGATGGTGCGCTGGGGAATTCGATCTGCGGCGATACCGCCCACCAGAACGAAGGCCACCAGCCCGCCGCCCAGACAGGCCGCCACCAGAGACAGCGCCGCCGGATCGTTGTCCAGTGCGATCACCTGCAGCGCCATCACCACGGCCCACATGCCTTCGGCGAGGATGGTGATCGACACCGCGGCGATCAGTAACCGGTACTCGCGGATACGGAAGGGCGCCAGCACACGCCAACCGTGCGTCGGTGCGGCCGGCCCGTTTTCGCCCTCGTGCCTCGGGCTCGACGACCGGCTGTGTTGGTTTGCGGCCGGCCCGTTTTCGCCCTCGTGCCTCGGGCTCGACGACCGGCTGTGTTGGTTTGCGGCCGGCCCGTTTTCGCCCTCGTTCCTCGGGCTCGACGACCGGCCGTGTTGGTTTGCGGCCGGCCCGTTTTCGCCCTCGTGCCTCGGGCTCGACGACCGGCCGTGTTGGTTTGCGGCCGGCCCGTTTTCGCCCTCGTGCCTCGGGCTCGACGACCGGCCGGCGGGTGCGCGCACGTCGCGCACCTTCGGCTGATGGTCGGTCTCGATACCCATCGTTCGATGGTCGCCGACGGACCCCCAACGCGTCCAACGATTTTCGCGCGGTGTGGGAGTGTGACCGGCGCTGGCGCGGCGGTCACACTCCACACACCCCTCAGCTGTCGGTGAAGGTGGGGGTGCGGCGCTCCTGGAACGCCTTGATGCCTTCCTTGAAATCGGTGCCGTGCAGCAGCGCGATCTGCCCTTCGGTCTCGCGGCCCAGCGCCGGGTCGAACTCGGTCAGTGTCGCGGCGTTGATCGCGTCCTTGGTCTTGGCCAGTGACACCGCCGGACCCACACGCAGCGTCTCCACCACCTTCGCGACCTCGGCGTCGAACTCCGCAGCCGGGTACACGTTGCTCACCAGGCCCCATGCGAAGGCTTCATCGGCCGAGATCCGCTCGGCCAGCAGCGCCATCCGCATCGCCCGGGCCCGACCGACAGACGCCGCCACCAGCGCCGAGGCGCCGCCGTCGGGCATCAAGCCGATCTTGGTGAACGCCAGCATGAAAAACGCCTTGTCGCTCGCGAGGACAACATCACCGGCCAGGGCCAGCGACACCCCCACTCCGGCGGCGGGCCCCTGGACCACCGAGACCACCGGGCGCGGCAGGTTGACGATCGAGCGCACCGCGCGATTGGCCAGGTGCAGCACGTCGACGGGGTCGCCGCCGGCTTCGCTGCTGCCGGGGTCGTCCGCGCCGATACCGGCACCCGAGCTGAAGCCGCGGCCCGCGCCTCCCAGGCGCGCCACCTTCACCCGCGGATCGTTGGCGGCGGCTTCGAAGGTCTCGGCGATACCGGCCAACACCACGGCATTGAGGGAGTTGAGGCTCTCGGGCCGGTTGATCGTCACCGACAGCACGCCGTCGGTGAGATCGACGAGCAGTCCGTCGACGGCTTCCAGGTCATCCAGAACGGCATCGCGCGTTGTCATACGCACACTAAAACACAGCCCACCCGTCGGTTGGTTGGGAGCGATTGACAAGATGCACAGTGATCGCGAATACACACCTTCACCGAAAGGGCGGGACATCGTGGCCGGACCATTACAGGGACTTCGTGTCGTCGAACTGGCCGGGATCGGTCCCGGCCCCCACGCGGCGATGATTCTCGGCGACCTCGGAGCAGACGTCGTCCGCGTCGAACGCCCCGGAGCCGGGCGTAACGGGATCCGCGACGCGATGCTGCGCAACCGGCGCTCGGTGACTGCCGACCTCAAGTCCGAAGAGGGCCGCGAGCTGCTGTTCAAGCTGATCGCCAAGGCCGACGTGCTGATCGAGGGGTTCCGTCCCGGGGTCACCGAACGGCTCGGGCTGGGGCCCGAGGACTGCGCCAAGGTCAACGAGCGGCTGATCTACGGCCGGATGACGGGCTGGGGGCAGACCGGCCCGCGGGCATTGCAGGCCGGCCACGACATCAACTACATCTCGCTCAACGGCGTGCTGCACGCCATCGGCCGCGCCGGTGAGCGGCCGGTACCGCCGCTGAACCTGGCCGGCGATTTCGGTGGCGGGTCGATGTTCCTGCTGCTCGGCATTCTGTCGGCGCTGTGGGAGCGGCAGACCTCCGGCAAGGGCCAGGTGGTCGACGCCGCCATGATCGACGGCTCCAGCGTGCTGATCCAGATGATGTGGGCGTTCCGCGCGGCCGGTCAGTGGTCGGACGTCCGGGGCACCAACATGCTCGACACCGGCGCGCCCTATTACGACACCTACGAAACGGCCGATGGAAAGTACGTCGCCGTGGGCGCCATCGAGCCGCAGTTCTACGCCCAACTCCTGGCCGGCTTGGAGTTGGATCCGGCAGAGCTGCCGGGCCAGAACGACATCACCCGCTGGCCGGAGCTCAAGGCGATCTTCACCGAGACATTCCTGCAGCACGACCGCGATCACTGGGCCAAGGTGTTCGCCGGCACCGACGCCTGCGCCACGCCGGTGCTCTCGTTCGCCGAGGTCCTCGATGAACCGCACATCGCCGAACGCGACACCTTCTACGACGCGGGCACCGACGGGCTGCAGCCCCGGCCCGCGCCGCGCTTCTCCCGCAGCGTGCCGGAGACGCCCACGCCGCCGCGGGAGCCGGGGGAGGACACCGGAGCTGTGCTGCGGGACTGGACGTAAGCCGTAACCACCAGCTAGAAAAGAACCAACCAACCAGTAGGTCGGCGTAGCCGATCAGGAAGGAACATGCCAGTGGAGATCAAGGACGCGGTAGCAGTGGTGACCGGAGGTGCCTCCGGTCTGGGCCTGGCCACCACCAAACGCCTGCTCGACCGGGGTGCCTCGGTGGTGGTGATCGACCTCAAAGGTGAAGACGCCGTCAAGGAACTGGGTCAGCGGGCCCGCTTCGTCGAGGCCAACGTCGTCGACCCGGAGTCGGTGACCGCGGCTCTGGACATCGCCGAAGAGCTCGGCCCGGTGCGCATCAACGTCAACTGCGCCGGCATCGGCAACGCCATCAAGACCCTGGGCAAGGACGGGCCGTTCCCGCTCGACGGGTTCCGCAAGGTGGTCGAGGTCAACCTGATCGGCACCTTCAACGTGCTGCGGCTGGCCGCGGAACGGATCGCCAAGACGGAACCCATCGGTGAAGAGCGCGGCGTCATCATCAACACCGCCTCGGTTGCCGCATTCGACGGCCAGATCGGCCAGGCCGCCTACTCGGCGTCCAAGGGCGGCGTCGTCGGTATGACCCTGCCGATTGCCCGCGACCTGTCGCGCGAACTGATCCGCGTGGTCACCATCGCCCCGGGTCTGTTCAAGACCCCGCTGCTGGGTTCGCTGCCCGAAGAGGCGCAGGCGTCGCTGGGCAAGCAGGTGCCACACCCGGCCCGCCTCGGTGACCCCGATGAGTACGGCGCGCTGGCCACCCATATCGTGGAAAATCCGATGCTCAACGGCGAAGTGATCCGCCTGGACGGCGCGATCCGCATGGCGCCCAGGTAGATCGGGGGGAATTCGATGGCTCTCAAGACGAAGTTCACCGAGGCGTTCGGGGTCGAGCATCCCATCGCCCAGGGCGGTATGCAGTGGGTCGGTCGCGCGGAACTCGTTGCGGCCGTGGCCAATGCGGGTGCGCTGGGGTTCATCACCGCGCTGACCCAGCCGACGCCGGCGGATCTGGCGCGCGAGATCGCCAAGACGCGTGAGCTCACCGACAAGCCGTTCGGGGTGAATCTGACGATCCTGCCGGCGATCAACCCGCCGCCGTATGACGAGTACCGCCAGGTGATCGTCAACGAGGGCATCAAGATCGTCGAGACCGCAGGGTCCAACCCCGCGCCGCACTTGCCGATGTTCCACGACAACGGCATCAAAGTGCTGCACAAGTGCACCTCGGTGCGGCATGCCGTGAAGGCGCAGAGCCTGGGTGTGGACGGCATCAGCATCGACGGGTTCGAATGTGCCGGTCACCCGGGTGAGGACGACATCCCGGGTCTGGTGCTGATCCCAGCGGCGGCCAAGCAGATCGAGATCCCGATGATCGCTTCCGGCGGGTTCGCCGATGCCCGCGGCCTGGTGGCCGCACTGGCTCTCGGCGCCGACGGCATCAACATGGGGTCACGGTTCATGTGCACCGTCGAGTCGTGCATCCACCAGAACGTCAAGGAAGCCATCGTCGCCGGTGACGAGCGGGGCACGGAGCTCATCTTCCGCTCGCTGCACAACACCGCCCGCGTCGCGTCCAACGAGGTGTCGCGCGAAGTGGTCGACATCCTGCGCAAGGGTGGGCAGTTCGAGGACGTCAAGGATCTGGTGGCCGGTGTACGCGGCCGCAAGGTGTTCGACGACGGTGACATCGACGCCGGAATCTGGACGGTCGGGACGGCCATGGGGCTGATCAACGACATCCCGACAGTCGGTGAGCTGGTCAGCCGCATCGTCTCGGAGTCCGAGGAACTGATCACCGGTCGGCTGGCGGAGATGGTGGCCGGCGACAAGGTTCCCGCCTAGCCCCGTTAGGGGGTCGGGCCTTCGGCCAGGCAAACCACATAAGTCGGGCGCGCTCGCACATCCGAGAGGATGTGAGGGCGCGCCCGTTGGTTGTCGGAACTGCTAGCTGGCGAGCGGATGCCAATCTTCGAGCTGCTCCGAAGTCTCGCCTTCCACCAGGAAATCGCCATGGTAGAGGGCGTCGAAGTCAATCTTGATGACATCAGCGTTGGTGTCGTCGATCCACATGACACTGACTTTATGGGTCACTATTAAGAGGACTTTGAGTCACGGTTCTGAAAACGGTGGCAATTATTACTCCCCAGTAGTCTGACTCGGGAGTCAGATCTGAAACGTGACCGTCATCACACAGTTCTGGCAACGCTGAAATCGACAAAAAGTCGGCTCTACCCTCGCAAAAACGCGCCCGTTGTCGCGTGTGGGCGACGCGGCTCAGGAGCCGGGTGGGGCCTCGAGGTGCAGCGGGTTGACGCCGTTGAGCAACCACCAGGTCGCCACGGCCGCAGCGATCGCGACGACCAGCAGCACCACGCACACCAGGGTGGGCCACTGCGCCCGTCCCCACAGCAGCTCATCCAGCGAGAACCTGCCGGCGCCGGTGAACAGCAGGGCGATCGCCCCGACGGCGAGCAGGAACGGAACGTTGAACGGCTCCGCCCACACGACATCCCCGGAGACGTTCGCGGCCCAGGCATCCAGCATCGCGGCCGTCACGGCACAGGCCGCCAGAGGTGTCAGGATGCCGAGCACCAAGGCGATACCGCCCAGGAGTTCGGTGGCGGTCACCATGATCGCCGCGAGTGTCGCGGGCTTCCACCCGGCCTCACCCATGAACCCGGTGACGGTGCCGAAGTCGGTGAGCTTGATGGCGCCGGCCTGGATGACGGCCGCGCCGGCCCCGAGGCGAAGGACAAGCAGCCCGAAATCGCTGGTGGCCGCACTGGTGCGGATGTCGACGTCGCTGACCATGTGGAGAAAGCCTATTGGTGGGGCGACTTTTTTGTCAGGCTTGTGGTGCAACGCAGTCTCTTCATTCAACGCGGTGATTCTGGACGTGGCCACCTACACCAGGTAAGGGTGGGCTATATTCACGCCGTTAACTTATCGTTGATAAGTTCGGCGCCCATCGGGGTGCCGGGAAGGAACCCAGCGTGCTGCACCGAATAGCGCTGATGGCGATCGCCGCCCCGCGGCGGATCCTCGCCGTTGCCGTCTTGTTGATGATCGGCGCGGCAGTATTCGGCGTGCCCGTCACCAAGAGCCTGTCGGCCGGCGGATTCCAGGACCCGACGTCGGAGTCCGCACGAGCCACCCAGGTGCTCAACGACACGTTCGGTGTGGGTGCCATGCAACTGGTGTTCACCGTGACCGCGCCCGGCGGCGCCAGCGGCCCCTCGGCGCGGGCCGCCGGCACCGACATCGTCAAGGTCATCGAGGCGTCGCCGCACTCTGCGGACCTGGTATCGGCGTGGACGTCGCCGTCGGCGGTCGCCAAGGATCTGATGAGTGAAGACGGGTCGTCGGGACTGGTGGTCGCCGGTCTGTTCGGCGGCGAGAACGACGCGCAGAAGTATGCGGAGACGCTGCTCGAGACCATCAACGCCGACGTCCTGCCCAACCACCCGGATGTCGAGGTCACCGCAGGGGGCGCGGCGGTGGTCTACTCGCAGATCAACAAGCAGACCGAACACGACCTGCTGCGGATGGAGTCCATCGCGATCCCGCTGAGCTTCCTGGTGCTGGTCTGGGTGTTCGGCGGCCTGCTGGCCGCGGCATTGCCGATGGCGGTCGGCGCGCTGGCCATCGTCGGGTCGATGGCGGTGCTGCGCAGCATCACCTACTTCACCGACGTATCGATCTTCGCGCTGAACCTGTCGATCGCCATGGGCCTGGCCCTGGCCATCGACTACACCCTGCTGATCATCAGCCGTTACCGCGATGAACTGGCCGACGGCGTGGAGCCCCATCAGGCGCTGATCCGCACCATGGCCACGGCCGGTCGCACCGTGCTGTTCTCCGCGGTGACGGTGGCGCTGTCGATGGCGGCGATGGTGCTGTTCCCCATGTACTTCCTCAAGTCGTTCGCCTATGCGGGCATCGCGACGGTGGCGTTCGCCGCGTTCGCGGCGATCGTGGTGACCCCGGCAGCCATCGTGTTCCTCGGTGATCGGCTCAACGCGCTGGACGTGCGACACCTGTTCCGCCGCGTGTTCCGCCGTCCTGAACCGGTCGCGAAACCGGTCACCGAGCAGTTCTGGTACCGCTCGGCCAAAGCGGTGATGAAACGGGCGGTCATCATCGGTGTCGCCGGCGTGGCGTTGCTGCTGTTGCTCGGGGTGCCGTTCCTGGGCGTCAAGTGGGGTATGCCCGACGACCGTGTGCTGCCCCAGTCGGCGTCGGCGCATCAGGTCGGAGACGAGCTGCGGCAGAACTTCGCCAACAACTCCGACACCGCGGTGACCATCGTGCTGCCCGACGTGCAGGGCCTCAACCCGCCGGACCTGGAAGGGTACGCCGCTGATCTGTCCCGTGTGCAGGACGTGACGGCGGTGACGGTGCCGACGGGGACGTTCGTTGCGGGGCAGAAGGTCGGCCCTCCCGCGATGGCCACCGGTTTCGCCGACGGCAGCGCCTATCTGACCGTGGGCAGCTCGGCGACGCTGTACTCCGATGCCTCCTCCGCCCAGCTCGATCGGTTGCACGAGGTGCCGACACCTGGCGATCGGGCCGTCGAGTTCACCGGTGGGGCCCAGGTGAACAAAGACAGCGTCGACGCCATCATGGAGCGGTTGCCGTTGGTGCTCGGCGTCATCGCTGTCATCACCTTCGCCCTGTTGTTCCTCTTGACCGGCAGTGTGGTCCTTCCGCTGAAAGCCCTTGTGCTGAACGTCCTTTCGCTGACGGCCGCATTCGGGGCGCTGGTGTGGATCTTCCAGGACGGGCACCTGGGCGCGCTGGGCACCACGTCGACGGGCACGCTGGTGGCCAACATGCCGGTTCTGCTGTTCTGTATCGCCTTCGGTCTGTCCATGGATTACGAGGTGTTCCTGATCTCGCGTATCCGCGAGTACTGGGTGGAGAGCGACCAGACACAGCAGGACGTCGACGAAAGTGTCGCGCTCGGTCTGGCCCGCACCGCAAAAGTGATCACCGCGGCCGCGCTGGTCATGTCGATCTCGTTCGCCGCGCTGATCGCCGCGGAGGTGTCGTTCATGCGGATGTTCGGACTCGGCCTCACGTTGGCGGTCCTCGTCGACGCGACCCTGGTGCGGATGATGCTGGTGCCGGCGTTCATGCATGTCCTCGGCAGATGGAACTGGTGGGCACCCAGGCCGCTGGTGAAGCTGCACCAGAAGATCGGGATCAGTGAATCGGGGCCGCCGCCGGTGCGGACCCCGGCGTCATCGGTACCGGACAATGGCTAGGTGAGTATCGGCCCGTTGACGAGAAGACGCCGCGCTCCCCGTGGTTCGGGTGAGCTGCTCCGCGACGAGATCATCGACGCGGCCACCGACCTGCTGTTGGCCACCGGCCACGCACGGGACGTGTCGATCCGTGCGGTCGCCGAGCGGGTCGGGGTCACCTCGCCCTCGATCTATCTGCACTTCGCCGACAAGGAGACGCTGCTGGACGCGGTGTGCGCCCGCTACTTCGAGAAGTTCGACGAGGAGATGCAGCGCGCCGCCGCCGAGCAGATCAACAGCCTCGAGATCCTGCGTGCCCAGGGACTGGCCTACGTCCGGTTCGCCACTCAGACCCCGGAGCTGTACCGGATCGCGACGATGGGTGAGGGCCGGCCGGGCAGCGATGTGGACGAGACGCTGGTCAGCTCGGCGTTCGGTCACATCCGCGACTCGGTGCGGCAGCTGATGGACGAGGGGATCTACGCGCACGAGGATCCGACGACGGTGGCGCTGGAGTTGTGGACGGCGGCCCACGGTGTCGCCGCCCTGTTGATCGCCAAACCGTACCTGCCGTTCGGGGACATCGACGCGTTCGCCGACCGGGTGTTCAGTGCGGTGTGCGCGGGCCGGATCGTGGCCGGCATCGTGGGCCCCGATTCGACCCCCACCCAGACCGTCGACTGGTTGTTCGGGCGGTCATGAGTACGGTCGACAACCCTTTCTTCGCTCGTTTGTGGACCACCCTGTCGGCACACGAACCCGAGGTCATGACGGAGTTGCGCCGGGAGAACCTCGCCGGCCTCGGCGGCCGGGTGCTCGAGGTCGGCGCAGGCACCGGTACCAATTTCGCCTTCTACCCCGGCACGGTGGCGCAGGTGGTGGCCGTCGAGCCCGAACCGCGCCTGGCCGCTCGTGCCCGGCGAGCGGCCGCGGCGGCGCCGGTGCCCGTGGAAGTCAGGGAGTGCACCGTCGAGGGCCTGGCCGGCGCCGAACCTTTCGACGCGGTGGTGTGCTCGCTGGTGCTGTGCTCGATCGACGATACCGAACATATGCTACGCCAACTGTTCTCACAGCTGCGCCCCGGTGGGGAGCTGCGTTACCTCGAGCATGTGGCCAGCGGTGGTGCGCGCGGTGTTCTGCAACGTGTCGCCGACGCGACGGTGTGGCCGCGGCTGCTGGGCAACTGCCACAGCCACCGGCACACCGAGACGGTGATCCGCGGCGTCGGATTCGCCATTCAGAGCTCGCGGCGTCAGTTCGCCATGCCGGCGTGGGTGCCGCTGCCGGTGTCGGAGTTCGCGCTGGGCCGAGCCATCCGGCCGTAGGTTCCGGCCTCAGGTGCCCAGCAGGTCGGGCAGACGCTGCAGCAGGGTCGGCAACGCGGTGCTGGCGTTCTCCCGCAGCGCGATGGTGGCGCCGCTCGACAGCGGGGTGGGTTCAGGGTTGACCTCGACCACCACGGCGCCGCGCGCCAACGCCAGCTCCGGTAGCCCGGCGGCAGGGTAGACCACCGCGGAGGTGCCCACCACGACCACCACGTCGGCGGTGCTGACCGCCTGCACCGCGGCGTCCCACGGCCCGTCCGGCAAACCTTCCCCGAACCACACGATGTCCGGCCGGATCAGTCCACCGCAGCCGCAGGTGGGCGGCGTCAACTCCAGCACCGGCTCCGGCACGTCCTCCAGTGGTCCGGTGTACACGGAAGCGCAGCTGTCACAACGAAACTCGAAGAGGCTGCCGTGCAGATGGTGCACCGGCGAGCTGCCCGCCCGTTCGTGCAGATTGTCGACGTTCTGGGTCACCACCGTCACATCTGCGTGGTCCTGCCAGGCCGCCAGCGCGCGATGCCCGTCATTGGGTTCGGTGGCCCGCACCAGGTGATGGCGCCACAGGTACCACGCCCACACCCGTTCCGGGTGTTCCTGCCAGCCCTGGACAGAGGACAGTTCGTACGGGTCGAACTTCGCCCACAGGCCGTTCTTGTCGTCGCGGAAGGTCGGCACGCCGCTTTCGGCGGAGATGCCGGCGCCGCTGAGCACTGCAATGCGCACCCAACCAAAATAGCTGGCCTGTTGGATACTGTTTCCCGTGGAGTTGGGGGAGTGGCTGCGCGTTGATCCGCAGGCGGCTAAGCCGTTGTTCGATCAGTTGAGAACACAGATGATCGACGGGATCCGGGACGGACGGTTACCGCCGGGCACCCGTTTGCCCACGGTCCGCGAACTCGCGGGGCAACTCGGCCTGGCGGTCAACACCGTCGCCAGGGCCTACCGCGAGCTGGAGGCGGCGGGCATCGTCGAAACGCGAGGGCGCTTCGGCAGTTTCGTCGCACGCGCGGATCCAGCCGACGCGGCCATGGCGGCGGCGGCGCACACCTATGTGGAGACTGCCCGCACGCTCGGTCTCGACAAGGCCGCGGCGTTGCGGTACCTGGACCTGGCCTTCGACTGAGGGGGCTCAGCCCGAAGTCGGCGAGGTGTTCAGCCGAATTCGAGCAGGGTGAAGGAGGGGCGCAGCCGGTGCAGCGCGGGGTTGTTGAACACACCGCTGATCACCGCGTTCATCACCAGGCCTCGGCCGCGGGGGGTCGGCATGTCGTGCACGGCGGTGACACCGGGAATGGTGTGGGCGAGTTCGGCCAGTTCCGGCACCGTCCTGGAGAACGGCATCGGCGGCATGGTGTAGCGGCGTGACGGTCGCAGCCAGCCTTTTTTCGCCAACCCGGCGAACCACGGCGGGGCCAGATCGAAGACCATCTGCCCGCCGGGGAACCGGCGTGCGCACTCGGCGATCAACCCCAGAGCCTCGTCGGGCTGCAGGTACATCAGCAGGCCCTCGGCGGTGATGAACACCCCGGTCGACGGATCCACCTGATCCATCCAGCTGTAGTCCAGCGCCGACTGAGCCGCCGTCGTGATGCGCGGTGAGGTGGGCAGCAACTGTTCGCGGATGTGCACGATCGGTGGGAAATCCACTGTCAGCCAACGGAACCGGGCCTCGGGCAAGGCGGCGTCGAGACGCCAGAAGCTGGTCTGCAGCCCCTCCGCGAGCGCCACCACGGTTGCCTCGGGGTGCGTCCGCAGGTAGTCCTTCGTGGCCAGGTCGAACGCCTTCGCCCGGATCGCCATGTCCTGGCGGCTGGTCTGGCCGAACTTCGCGAAGTCGAAGTCGATCGAATCTCTGAGCCGAACCGCCACCGGGTCGTCGATGATCGCGTCGGGCCTGCGGGCCTCGGCAGCCCGCACCGCCAGCGTCAGCAGGGCGGTCTCGGATACGCCGGTCAGTTCCGCTTTGTGCCGTGTGGTCTCGTCCATCGCTGTCGAGCGTACCGACGCCCGCGTCAGCCGAAATTCCACCAACGTCATGCTCGAGCGGTTCCGGCGGAACCGTCCGATCCGGTCCAGTGGACTTGAACTCAGAACGTCCGGACCGGGGCGGCACAAACGCCGTCGAGGATGCCCCGATGCCAAAGCCGTCAACGGTTGCTCGGGCATCTACCGGCGGGCGGGACTTTGAGTAGGCTCAGCAGATGACCCGACAGGTTTTCGACGACAAGCTCCTGGCCGTGATCAGCGGCAATTCGCTTGGAGTGCTGGCGACGATCAAACGTGACGGGCGTCCGCAGCTGTCCAATGTCTCCTATCACTTCGACGCTCGCAACGTGGTGATCCAGGTGTCGATCACCGAGCCGCGGGCCAAGACGCGCAACCTG
Organism: Mycobacterium sp. Soil_C_30; assembly: GCF_057656995.1. Lineage (NCBI taxonomy): Bacteria > Bacillati > Actinomycetota > Actinomycetes > Mycobacteriales > Mycobacteriaceae > Mycobacterium > Mycobacterium sp. Soil_C_30. The sequence continues at coordinate 234,346 of NZ_JBDGJH010000008.1, forward strand.
CGACGCGATGCGCGTGCGTCGATTCTGGTGAGTTCCGATGACGGCTGGTCGTATGCGGTTGCCGAGGGCGACGCCGTCCTCACACCGCCCGCCGCCGACCCGCACGACGAGACCGTGGAAGCGTTGATTGTGTTGTATCGCAACATCGCTGGTGAGCATCCGGACTGGGACGAGTACCGCGAAGCCATGGTGACCGACCGCCGGGTGGTGCTGACCCTGCCGATCGCCCACCTCTACGGCATGCCGCCGGGTATCCGCTGACCCCGATCCCAGGAGCGTGCGACTCCCCGGACGCAGACGCCGTCGCATTTTATGGTTTGCGCACGTCCGTGCTGGTGGGAAAGAGCGCTAGGCTGTGCGCTATGGCTGACGAAGCGGGCCCGGACGAACTTTCCGAAGACGACACCAAGCGCAAGTTCCGGGAGGCGCTGGAACGCAAAAAAGCCAAGTCGTCTACCGGCGCCGAGCACCGCGACGGCGGCGCCAAGCAGCCCAAACAGCATGGGCCCGTCGAGAACCGTCGCGAATTCCGCCGCAAGAGCGGCTGACCCGGTAGCCACCTGAATCGTATAGCGCTCTTGGGATTTTGGCGCGCTGACAACCGCTCAGCGGTTGAAAACGCGCCCAAATCACTCGCTGCGGCGCTCCAGACGCAGGATCGCCACCAGACAGAGGACGGCCAGCACGCCGACGATGCCGGCGAACACCTCGCCGGTCAGCTGTAGACCCCAGTGCTGGGCGGCGGCGCCGAAGCCGATCACGGGTAGTGACAGCGCCACGTAGGCGACAAGAAAGTACGACGAGCTGACTTCGGCGCGGCGTTCCGGCGGGGTGCACTCCGACACCGCGGCCAGGCCGCGGCCGAAGCTCAGGCCCTGGCCGATACCAGCGACGGCCCCGGCGACGATGAGCCCCCACAGTGACGAGAACCGAAGGGCGACAACGAGCATCACCATGGCGACCACCAGCACCGCACTGCCCACGGCCACCGCGCGCTTCGGCGCAACCAGCAGCGCGACCGGTTGGGTGAAGGCAGCAGCGAGCACCATCAGCCCGGCCACCGCCCCGGCGACCGCGTGGTTGTGCACTCCCATGAGGTTGGCCACCAGCGACGGCACCACCGAGGCGAACAGGGCATTGACCGCGAAGCCCGCGAACGCCGCCGTGGCGGCGACGACGAACACAGACCGGGTCTGCGGTGGCACCGCCAGCCGCTGAATCCCGATACGGCCCTGCCGTTGTGACGTCTCCGGGGCCAGCAACAGCGCTATCACCGCCAGGAGTACCAGCGCGGTGTGCAGGGCGAAACTGAGCTCCAGCGGGGACGGGGCGTACTGCACGAGTAACCCGGCGACCACACTGCCCAGACCCAGGCTGCCGAGGTTGGCGACGGTGGCCACGGCGGCGGCGCGGGGACGCCACTTCGGGGAGGCGGCCTCGATGATCGCCGCGGTGGCGGTGCCGGCGAAAATGCCCACCGACAAGCCCGACAGTGCGCGGCCGATCAGCAGGACGGGAATCGATTCGGCGGTCAAGAACGTCACCGAACTGGCAATGGCCAGCACGGCGCCGGCAACGAGCATCGGCCGCCGCCCGATCGCGTCGGACCACCTGCCGAAGAACAGCAGCGCCGACAACACCGCACCCGCGTAGGTGGCGAAGATGATCGTGGTGGTGAGCACCGAGAACTGCATCCGCTCGCCGTACACCTCGTACATCGGGGTCGGGAGCGTGCCACCGAGCATCACCACCGTCAGCGCATAGGTGATCAGCGCAAACCCGTGACGGCGCCGCGGACGCGCGTCAACCGCTTCCTGCAATGTGGCCACGGACTGATCCAACGCGGCCCGGTGCGGTGTGCTTCCCACCCGAGATCCCATACCCACAAAGACGGCGGCAGACCATCCGGTCCGCCGCCGCCTTCGTGAGGGGTCTTAGTGAGCTACTGCTTTTTCGGCGCCCACACCGGTCAGGGACCGCACCTCCATCTCGGCGGCGATCTCCGGACCTTCGCTGTGCTTGGAGGTCAGGGTGCCGACGATGCCGAGGATGAACGCCAGCGGGATCGACACGATGCCCGGGTTGGCCAGCGGGAACCAGGCGAAGTCGGCGCCGGGGATCATCGCCGTCTTCGCCCCGGAGACCGCCGGGGAGAACACGATCAGCACCAGCGTGGAGATCAGGCCGCCGTACATGCTCCACAGCGCGCCGCGGGTGTTGAACCGTTTCCAGTACAGCGAATACACGATGGTCGGCAGGTTGGCCGCCGCGGCGATGGCGAAGGCCAGCGCCACCAGGAAGGCGACGTTCTGTCCGTTGGCCAGGATGCCGAGGCCGATGGCCAGGACGCCCAGCACCACCGCGGTGATCCGGGAGACCTTCACCTGTTCGTCTTCGGTGACCTTGTGTGACTTCAGGACCGAGGCATAGATGTCGTGGGCGAACGACGCCGACGCGGTGATGGTCAGGCCCGCGACCACAGCCAGGATGGTGGCGAAGGCGACGGCGGAGATGACGCCCAGCAGGACCACACCGCCCAACTCCAGTGCCAGCAGGGGAGCCGCGGAGTTGACGCCGCCGGCCGCACCGAGGATCCGGTCCGGGCCCACCAGCGCCGCGGCGCCATACCCCAGCACCAGGGTGAACAGGTAGAACGCGCCGATCAGGGCAATTGCCCACACCACGGACTTGCGCGCTTCCTTGGCCGTCGGCACGGTGTAGAAGCGCATCAGCACGTGCGGCAGGCCGGCGGTGCCGAGCACCAGGGCCAGCGCCAGGGAGATGAAGTTGATCTGTGAGGTCAGCGAACCGCCGTACTGTGCGCCGGGGGCCAGTACGTCACGGCTGGCCACACCCTCGGTGGTGGCACTGGAGATGGCAGCCTGGGCCGAGCCGAGGATCTCGGAGAAGTTCAGCCCGAACTTGGCCAGAACCATCACGGTCATCAAACCGGCGCCGGCGATCAGCAGGACGGCCTTGATGATCTGCACCCAGGTGGTGCCCTTCATGCCGCCGACGAGGACGTAGACGATCATCAGGACGCCGACGACGGCGATGACCACCGACTGGCCGCTGCGGCTGTTGATGTTGAGCAGCAGGGCCACCAGCCCGCCGGCGCCCGCCATCTGCGCCAGCAGGTAGAACAGCGACACCGTCAGCGTCGAGGTGGCGGCGGCCACCCGGACGGGCTTCTGCTTGAGCCGGAAGCTCAGCACGTCGGCCATGGTGAATCTGCCTGTGTTGCGCAGCAATTCGGCGACCAGCAGCAGAGCCACCAGCCAGGCCACCAGGAAGCCGATGGAGTACAGGAAGCCGTCGTAGCCGTACACGGCGATGGCCCCGGCGATGCCGAGGAAGCTGGCCGCCGACAGGTAGTCGCCGGCGATGGCGATGCCGTTCTGCGGGCCGGAGAAGGCACGGCCGCCGGTGAAGAACTCATCAGCGGTGGCGTTGCGCTTGCTGGCGCGGATCACCACGATCATGGTGACGACGACGAACAGGGCGAAGATGCCGATATTGGCCGCCGGGTTACCGACGGTCTCGGTGGCGGCGAGGAGAGTCCGATTCACTGGAGCGGTCCTTCCAGCTCTTCACGGATGGCCGCGGCGCGCGGGTCCAACTCACGGTTGGCGAAACGAACGTAGAGACCGGTGATGACGAAGGTGGACAGGAACTGGCCGAGTCCGATGATGAGGCCCACGTTGATGTTGTCCCAGACCTGGGTGGCCATGAAGTCGTGGGCGAACGCGCCGAGCAGGACATAGACGCCGTACCAGATGAGGAAGAACGCCGTCATCGGGAAGACGAAGCGGCGCAGGCGGCCCTTGAGCTCCTGGAACTCAGGGCTCGCCTGCATGGCGATGAACTCTTGGCCGGTGGGGGCCGGCCGACTTTCGGTGGTGGACACCGCGGGTGCTCCTGACTGGTCGAATGTGAACCGCATATGTGCGTGAGCGTATTGAGACTCAAGTCACAACCGAAGTGTTTCCCCAGGTGAACCCGGTGAAACAGGGGCTCGGTGCGGTGAGCGGTCAGTCAGCGGCGACGAACGGTCACCCCGCGTCCGGCAGATCCTTCTCGAACGGGTGCACGCCGACCTCGAGGCTCGGCAGCGACTGGTCATACAGCGGTCGGTAACCGGCCGACAGATACAGGGCCACCGCTTCGGGTTGGCGGGGTCCCGTGGTGAGGTAGACGCGCCGATAACCGCGCTGGCGTGCCACACGTTCCAACTCGGCCACCACGAGTTTGCCGTACCCGCGCTGACGGTGCGTGGACGCCGTCCAGATGCGTTTGAGCTCCGCCGTGGCAGGGTCGTAGCGCCGAAATGCACCGCCCGCCACCGTGATTCCGTCGCGTAGGCCGAGGATCAGTGCGCCGCCGGGGGGCGCGAACTCTTCTGCCGGATAGGCCCGCATGTTCTGGTACTCCAGAGGTAATCGGGCGCCGTAGCGAGAGCTGTACTCGACGGTCAGTTCATCGAGCAGCGGTGCGGCCCGGGGATCGTCCTGGGCGACGGCGATGAACTGCAGTTCGGTGGACGAATCGGGCACGGTCGACGGTACAACGGCATCGGTTCCGGCCGCGATCGCGGTTGCCGGCCGTACCGCGGGGGACGCCGGAAACGCACCTCAGTGCGACTCGCGGGGCAACCGCTCCACACCCATGCCGAGCCGCTCGGGCACGTGCATGCGGGCGAAGATGCGGGCCACATCCGGGGGTCTGGTGGAGGCTGTGAGCCGGCTGACCACGATCATCGTCAGGAAGGCCAGCGGCACCGTGACGGCTGCGGGATAGCCGATGAGCGTCGCGGGCCATCCGCCGAGGGCGCCGTCGTCCAGCCCGCCGATGACGGCCAGGGTCGTTGCGACGCCGGAGAGCACACCGCCCACCAGGAGCCCGCTGATGGCGCCGGCGCTGGTCAGCCCGCGCCACCAGATGCCCAGCACCAGCAGCGGGCACAGGGTGGAAGCGGCGACGGCGAAAGCCAGGCCGACGCTGCGCGACAGTTCCAGTGAGGAGGCCGCCAGCGCCAGCGGGATCGGCACCACGCCGCCCACCACCGCAGCCAGCCGGAAATCGCGGACCCGGCCGCGCAGCACGTCGGTGGACAGCGCACCCGCGATGCTCACCAACAGCCCCGAGGACGTCGCCAGGAACGCCGCGATGGCCCCGGCGGCCACCAGCGCGGCCAGTCCGGCGCCCACCACCCCGCCGATCGCGGCGCTGGGCAGCAGCAGCACTGCGGCGTCGGCGGTGCCGGTGATGAGCAGCTGCGGCACGTAGAGCCGGGCGAAGACCCCGAGCAGGGTGGGAAACAGGTAGAACAGCGCCAGCAGGGCGATCACCGCCAGCGCGGTGCGCCGGGCCGCCCGGCCGTCGGGGTTGGTGTAGAAGCGCACCAGCACATGGGGTAGCCCCATGGTGCCCAGGAAGGTGGCGACGATGATCGAAAGTACTTGGTAGAGCGGATGTTCACCGCCCAGCCCGCCGCCGGAGGAGATCCATGCGGAGCCGGTGGTCGGGGCGCCGGCGACCACCGGGGTGGCGGCACCGGCGGCCAGCGTCATGGTGGTGCCCTCGGTCAGGGTGTAGCGCCCCGGTGCGGGTAAGGGGGCGCCGTCGACGCTGACCCCGGCGGGTTGGTCGACCTGCACCACGACGTCGGTGTCCACGGCCACCGTCGTCTGTTCCTGGACGGTGGGAGGCATCGGTCCACCGAGTTCGGTGCGGTCGGACAGGAACAGCGCCAGCAGGGCGAGCGCCGGAACGGCGATGGCGGTGAGTTTGAGCCAGTACTGGAACGCCTGCACGAAGGTGATCGAGCGCATGCCACCACCCACCACGTTGGCGATCACGATGGCTCCCACGGCCACCGGTCCGATCCACACCGGCACACCGAGCAGGATCTTGAGTGTGAGTCCGGCGCCCTGATACTGCGGCACCAGATAGAACACGCAGATCACCACCACGACCAGCATGGCCACGGTGCGCAAACGCCGTGACCCCATCCGGAACTCGGCGAAATCGGGCACGGTGTAGGCGCCGGAGCGGCGCAGCGGCGCCGCGACGAACAGCAGCAGGCCCAGGTATCCGGCGGTGAATCCGATGGGGTACCAGAGGGCGTCGGCGCCGTACTTGGCCACCAGGCCGGCGACGCCCAGAAACGAGGCCGCCGAGAGGTATTCACCCGAGATGGCCGCAGCGTTCCACCGCGATCCCACCGTGCGCGAAGCCACCAGGAAGTCCGAGGTGGTGCGGGACAGCCGGCCCCCGTAGGCGCCCACCAGCACCGTGGCCAGGGCGGCGGCCACCAGCGCGGCGGCGGTCAGCGGGGTGAGGGCGTTCACGGATTCTCGGACCCTTCGTCCACGATGCCCATGAAATCGCGTTCACTCTGCTCGGCGAGCCGGACGTACAGCCAGCCCACGCCGTAGAACATGGGGTACAGCAGCACCCCCAGGATCAGCCAGTTGGCGCGAATGCCGAACACCGTCAGTTGTTCGAAGGCGGGAAAGGCATTGCCCAGCAACGGAATCGCGACGATGACGCAGACCACCACCGCGGCCAGCCGCAGCGCCAGGCCCAGCTGAGCCCGCACCAGGCCGCGCACCAGGGCGTCGCCCACCTCGGTCTGCTCCTGGACCTCGACGCGGGTGCGGACCATCCGGGCGCCGCGGCGGTGCGCCAGGATCACGCGTTGTCGCGACGGCCGCGGCTCAGTCATCGCGGTAGTTCCGCATTGGGCCGCGCACCAGGCGGTCGCGCAGTTCGCGGGTCTGGCGGCGGCTCACCGGCAACTCGACTGCGGGGGACGCGCCGTTCTCGCGCACCCGCACCAGCACACCGCCGTCGGTGGTGCGCAGCCCCGTCACCAACGGCAGCGAAACCAGATAGGACCGGTGCACCCGCTGGAAACCGAGGTTGCGCCAGCGGGTTTCGAGGGTGGACAGCGGTATCCGCACCAGATGTGAACCCGACGCCGAGTGCAGCCGCGCATAGTCGCCCTCGGCTTCCACCCAACCGATGCTGTCGCGGCGGACCAACCGGGTGATGCCGCCGAGTTCGACGGGCAGTACCTCGTCGGCGTCGTGCGGAGCGGCAGCCTCCACGCTTCGCGCGGCCAACACGCGGCGCACCGCCTCGTCGAGGCGTTGGGTTCGCAGCGGTTTGAGCAGGTAGTCGGTGGCCCCGACCTCGAAGGCCGCCAGAGCCTTGTCGTCGTGCGCGGTCACGAACACCACCGCAGGCGGCTGGGAGAAGTTGGCCAGCACCGCGGCCAATTCCAATCCCGACAGACCCGGCATGTTGATGTCGAGGAAGATCGCATCCAGTGCGCGTTCGGACAGTTCGCGCAGCGCGGCGTTCGCGTCGCCGACACCGTAGACATTGCCGACGCAGGGGTGCCGGCCCAGCAGATAGGTGAGCTCGTCGAGCGCCGGGGCCTCGTCGTCGACGGCGAGCACGTCGAGTAACCGGGTCACTGGTTGTTCCTCCGCGAAGTCATCAGACGTGCACGCCCGTCGCGAACTTGGGCACCCGCATGATCACCTTGGTGCCTGCTCCCGGCGCGGTCTCGACCACCAGACCGTAGTCGTTGCCGAACGCCGCCCGCAGCCGATGGTCCACATTCGTCAGCCCGACGTGGGCGCTGTGGTCGCCGCTGGCGTCGGGCCCCAACGCGTCGGCGTGCGCCGAGCGCAGCGCGTCGGGGTCCATGCCCACCCCGTCGTCCTCGACGGAGATGACGGTGTCGGCGCCTTCGTCGGTGGCGATCAGGGTGATGGTGCCGCCGCGCTGTCCGGCCAGACCATGCCGAACAGCGTTCTCCACCAACGGTTGTAGCGCCAGGAAGGGCACCACGACGTTGAGCACCTCGGGCGCCACCTGGAGTTTGACGTCCAGGGCGGCGCCGAAGCGGGCCCGTTCCAGCGTCAGGTACCGGTCGATGTTGCGCAGCTCGTCGGAGAGCACGGTGTACGGCCCGGCGGCACGGAACGAATAGCGGGTGAAATCGGCGAAGTCCAAGATGAGTTCGCGGGCCCGGTCGGGGTCGGTGCGGACGAATGACGCGATGGTGTTGAGCGCGTTGTACACGAAGTGGGGGCTGATCTGGGCCCGCAACGCCAGCACCTCGGCGCGGTCCAGGCGCGCCCGTGAGGCATCGAGTTCGGCGAGCTCGAGTTGGCTGGTGACATACCGTGCCACTTCACCGACGGCGCCGAGCATCCCGGGGCTGGGCTGCGTTTCGGTGATCACCACCAGCACCCCGACGGTCCCGCCGTCTTCGGGTGACAGCGGCTGGGCGATCAGGGCGGGCAACTCGCCACCCACCAGCACCCGCCGCTGCCCGGAGAGGCAGGCCTCGACGGCACGGCTGCACCGGCGCTGCATCAGCGTCGACCAGTGACGTTCACCCGGCGGGTGGTGGGCGAGTTCGCTGCCGTCGGCGTCGTAGAGCGCCACGGCGTCGGCGCCGGTGAGATCGCGCAGGTAGGGCACCGCGGTCTGCGCGGACTCCGCGTCCAGGCCCTTGCGTAATGCCCGGGCGGCGAGTGAGGCGGTGTGCAGCGCGGCGTGCACGGCGCGTTCGGTCGGGGTGGCGACCACTCGACGGGTCCGGACCACGAGGACGGCCGCGACGAGTGCGGCCAGCAGCAGCGCCGCTGCCAGTGCGACTGCGACCTCGCCCGACATGGCACTGACAGTAACCCGCGAATCTAGAATGATCGCCATGCCGAACCTGCAGCTGGTCCAAGAACCCGAGGCCGATGCACTGCTCGCTGCCAATCCGCTGGCCCTGCTGATCGGGATGCTGCTGGATCAGCAAGTGACCGTACCATTGCAACTATGGCGAAGCAGCTTCGAGCCCTCGTAGGGGCTCGCGTATCGGTAGTCCAGGGACCGCAGAAGGTCTCACACCTGGCGCAGTTGGAGACGGCCACAAAGTGGGCAGAGGCCCGCGGTTACGAGATTGTCGGACAGTTCGAAGACCTCGGAGTCTCCGCTGAGAAGCGTCCGGAGGATCGGCCGGACCTTGGGCCGTGGTTGACCGAGGAGGGAGCTGCCTCCTGGGACGTGATCGTCTGGTCGAAGATGGACCGAGCTTTCCGCTCGACTGTTCACTGTGTCGACTTCGCTCGGTGGGCCGAGGAACAACACAAGATGGTTGCGTTTGCCGACGACGGTCTGCTCCTGAACTACTTGCCGGGGGCGTCGAAGGGCATCGACAGCCAGATGTCAGAGCTGTTCCTCTACCTTGGTTCGTTCTTCGCCCAAATGGAGCTGAACAGGTTCAAGACCAGGGCTCAGGACAGCCACCGGGCACTGCGGGGGATGGACCGGTGGGCCTCGGGTGTGCCTCCGCTCGGCTTCAAGGTGGTTGATCATCCGAGCGGCAAGGGCAAGGGTCTCGCCACCGACGAGACCGGTAGGGCACTGCTGCACCAGATGGCCGAGAAGCTGCTGAGCGGCTGGAGTTTCATCCGCATAGCCGCGTGGTGCAACGAGCAAGAGCACCTGACGAACATGGACCGCGCTCGGGTCGCGAGCGGCAAGCCTGCCAAGGCTCGACCGTGGTCGGTCAACGTCGTGATCGACGCTCTGACCTCTCCGCGGACACAAGGGCTGAAGATGACCGGCCGCGGTAGGGCCGCGACGGTCGTGCTCGACGCCGAGGGGGAGCCGATCCGCCTTGGCCCTCCTACGTTCGATGCGGCCACCTGGAAGCAACTGCAAGAGGCTGCCACGCTCCGCAAGCTCGGCCAGCGGACGCCGAGCAAGACGGCCAATCCGGTGCTCGGTGTCGTCTTCTGTGGCTGCACAGGTTGCCGCGCATGTGGTGACCTCGAAGAGGGCGAGATCTGCGGATCCTCGCTGGCTCAGCAGATCACCCGACGCACGAGCGCGAGCGGCGAGCAGAAAGAATGGCGCTCCTACCGTTGCGGCCGAACTCCGTTGAACTGCAACGGTGTTTCGGCTCGCGGTGAAGATGTGGACTTTCAACTGGCCCACGAATTCGGATTCACCCGCGGTGACGACCCGATGACCCGCAGAGTGTTCGTGCCGGGGGAGGATCACAGCGCCGAGCTGGAGCAGGTGATCGCGACCATCCGCCGGTTGCAGATGGAGTCTGACGCCGGTCTGTTGACGACACCCGAGGATGAGCGGCTGTGGCTGGAGCGGCTGAGGGTCCAGACGGCCAAGCGCGACCAGCTCGCGGCCACACCGAGCCGTGCGGCCGGTTGGGTGACCGAGGAGATCGGGCAGACGAAGGCAGAGGCCTGGAAGGCTGCCGACGAGAGCGAACGGCGGCAGCTCTACCTAGACGCCGGTCTCCGGTATGTGCTGGCGCGCAAGGGGGAGCGGAGTTACTTCGACCGGTCGCAAACTACAGGAATGTAACTACTACATATGGTAGTTAGTGGCGAGTACGGATACTAAGTGTAGTGTGTGAGGAAAGCCTCGGATGATCCTCATCACGTGGCAGCGATCACTAGGAGAAGTGAGCATGAGCGGATGCACGGCGCCCAGGAGGGGCCACCATACGGCGAGCGGCGCAGCTGCCTGCCCCGTGCATGGGGGTCGGAGTTCCTACGGTCGTTCGTCATACTCCAGGCCGAGCTACCCGCAGCAGTCTTACTCGGCACCCGCGTACCAGCCGCGGGCGAGTGTGCCGTCCGGAAGGTCATCCGGCGGCAGCGTGCGGCCAAGGTGGTCGCCGAGCAACTCGTCCGTGACCTATACCCCTCAACAGGTGCAGGCGCTCGCTCCGGTACGTCAACAGATCGAGGCGCGCGCGCTTGCCTATCCCGATCTCCGCGACGGCTTCCTGTGCCACGCGTGGGATGACCGGCGGGGCGTTGCGAAGGAACTGCACGACCTGCTGGAGGCCGCAGGCGTGACGGTCTGGTTCAGCGAGAAGGACATCCTTCCCGGCGTCCCGTTCCTTCGTGCGATCGACAAGGGTCTGGCGAACTCGCGTATCGGGTTCGTGATGGTCACCCCCGCGTTGATGACGCGCATTCAGGCCGAGGGGGTTGCCGATAAGGAACTCTCCGCACTATTGGCAGGCAACCTGCTGGTTCCCGTGGTGCACGGCATCACCTTCGAAGAAGTTCGAGCGGTCAGCCCCCTGTTGGGTTCGCGGAACGGTTTCGATACCAGCGTGGACTCGTTGGAGGTCATCGCCGTCAAGATCGAGGAGCTGGTCAGCTTCACGAGGCCGGTAGACGCCTGAGGGCCTACCTCCGAACCATCGTGTAGACCGCATGTGCGGTCCTGGGGCTCCCGGTGTGCAACATGGCATCGCCCTCGATCGCGTAGCGCTTGCCGCGCCACTCGACCTGGGCATGCGAGCCAAGGATGCCGTCACCGGTGGGCCAGCCACCGGCCAGCCGCAGCCGGTAGCGGCTCACGGTGTTGGAACCTCGACCGTCGTAGATCTCGGTGGAGCTGATCGGCTGCACGGACGCTCGGGTGACAATGCCCGTCGTGCCGACGCGGGTGGACGGGTTCCCGTAGTTGTCGGTAACGGTTACCTCTGGGAAGACGGTGACGACCTCGGTGCCTCGGTTGAGCAGACTCATCGGATCCTCGAAACGTTCGGGACGATCGTGAACATCTTGCCGACGCGGACACCAAGGGTTTCCCACTCCTCGGCGGTGAGCCTCAGCGAGTTGTCCGCTGCGGCTGCCGATTTGGTGTAGGTGTAGCTGCCGTCAGACTCGGAGTAGATCCCGTCAGGGTTGCGGACCACCCGCAACACGGCCTCGGCCTCGATGTCGCGAACGTCGTCGGCGTCGATCTGGCCTGCCTCGGTTTGGCCGGCCAGATCCGGAATCCTCCGAAGAATCATCCGCTCGACCTGGGCCAGGCGACGGTCCACAAGGGCCGTCTCCTCGGTGGTGAGTTCCCGCGCCCACAGAGCGGCCACGTCGGCCGCGGTTGCGTATGTCATTTGCAGCTCCTGCATTTGTTGAGGTCTGGACGGCCGGGTGTCACCGGCACGTCGAATCGATCGCCAGGCAGCACCCGGCTGCAGCCGCCACACTCACGTCTGGCGGTCGTTTGGAAGGTGGCCGTGCTCGGTCTCCAGCCGAACCGAGCGCGGAAGTAGTCGGCCGCGGATGTCTTCGGGGCAGCCGCCTTCGGTCGGCGCTTGTAGCGCCGTGTGGGTGCCATTGCCACGTCAGTCCTCCTCGAACGGTGTGAAGTTGAGTCGGCTCAGCAACTGGGCAAGCTGAGTCCTCGCGGACTGCGCTTGAGCGATCAGCGGATGAATCACCAACTGATTCATCGATCCCTTCGCGGTCAGCGGCTGACCCTGCATCGCGGTGTCCAGTTGGTCGATCAGATCGGCGGTCTTGCATGCGTCGAACAGGATTCGGCGCTTGTGCGGTTCCTCGTTCACGTCGAACGTGCCGACGATCTCGCGCCAGAGCTTGCGGCCCTCGGTGCCGAGGCCGTCTGGCGTCTTCGGGCGTCTTACAGCCACGTTGAAGCCTCGTTTCCGGCCTCTACGGGCCTCTATATGTGTGTTGGCGACCTGCGGTTTTGCGAAAACGTCCAGGTCAGAGCGTCAAAAAATCAGAGTTTGAGTTCCAGCCGATGGCTGAACCGCATAACCGACCGGTCGAGAAGGGGGGTAGGGGGTCAACCCCCCTGGGGGTGCCGGGGTCAGGTCACGGTGTGTTGGGACCGACACGCGCGACACGACATCGACGACTGAGCGATGCGCTGTCTTGTGTCGGGGGTGCTCCGTACCGTCCGCTGCGAGGGCTCAAAGGTGAGCCCCACTACGGAAGGACGAACATGGCAGACGACTGGACACCCGACAAGCTGGCCAACGCTTTGCAGGCGGTGGAGATCATCCGAACTGTAAGCACCACAGAGCCTCGAAAGAACGTGGCAGTTGCCCTGTTTGAGGTGCTCAATCTGGTGCCCAGTGACCTCAGCAACGAACGCTTCGTGGAGCTGGGGCCGGACATCATCAGCGGCCTAGTCAACGTCGCTGTGTTCATCACGGACCACTTGTCCGAGCGGTCCGGTGTGCCGGTAGATGAGCTGTTGAACCGCCTGTCCACGGACCTGCGGGAGATGCCGTTTACGTAGGGTTGCGTCCCTGAGCCTCTTTCCACAGCCGGGACCGCATCCGCAGAACCTCGGTGGCGGCGTCTGAAGCTAGGACAGCCGCGGCCCACAGCGCGGGCAGCTCGGGGTGATCGATCTCCTTGCACGTGCTCTCCACCTCGCTCAGCATGCTGTCCAGCTCACGGCACAGACCTGAGCAGAACCGGTGCTGTCGTCCTTTGCGTCCCCGGATGGGTCGGCGACAGCCGTCGCGTTCGCATATCGAGGGCCAGTTACGTGCTGGCATGTAGGTGGGTGCGGGCATTCGTTCCTCGTGTGTGTGTTGGGGGACAAGAGAACCCCCGGTGTTTGGGCACCGGGGGCCTCTCATCGGGTGGGCTACCGGCCAGCGGTGGCCAGTGCTTGCTTGGACTCGGCGCGATCCTTCGCGGAGAACGCCTCGTCTACCGAGCCGACCTGGAAGATGTACTGGATGCCTTCGGTGATGGCCTTCGAGATGATGCCGTTGCCACCGATGCCGATGTCCGACATGAACTGACCCGCAGTCGACTTGGCGAAGTCGACGGGTGCCGACAGCAGGCCACCCGCAGCATTCGCGAGAGGGTTGTCCCCGGTCACGCTGCCGAGAGTGTCGCTGTAGTCCTGGGTTAGTCCGAGCATGTCGCGCTGGAGACCGATCTGGTCCTTCATCATGCGAATGTCGTCGGCTCGGTTCTTCAGTGAGTCGTCACCGGTCAGCTTCGCTTGGTAGTCAAGAGCTTTCGCCTGCGACTCCAGCCGCTTGGACTCGAACCCGAGGGCCTTATCCATCCGGTCGATGTCCTGCTTGGACAGCCCGCCGAGCAGACCTGTCGGGTCTACACCCGAGGCGAACGCCTCAGAGACCCGCTGAGCCAAGTCTTTCGCCCGGTCGATTACCGGCTCGAAACCCTGCTCCAGGCCGAGCTCGAAGCCCTGACCGGTGAACACGCCGTATTCGGTGAAGAGCTTCGACGGGGAGTTGATCCCGAGGAACCCCTTGACCGCACCTGCAACCGAGCTGGCCAGTTCCTTGGCCTTCGCGACCGCGGAGCCGATCATCCCGCCGATGCCGTTGACGATCCCGTCCACCAGAGCCTTGCCAGCGGCCATACCTTCAGCGGCCAGCCCCGAGAGGGCTGACGCGATCTGACCGGGCAGAGCGGACACGTAGGCCACGATGCTGGAGACCGCGCTGGAAGCTGCGGAGACCATCGACTGGAACGCCTCGGATGCTGCCGAGGTGATGCCGCTCCAGGCCGAGCTGATCGACGCAACCGCCGATGAGACGGTCGCGGTCACAGACGACCATGCCGAGCTGGCTGACTCTTGCAGACCGGCCCACATATCGCGCCAGGGTGCGTTGTCGGACGTGAACGGCTTGGTGATGTCGTCTATCACCGACTGGAGATCGAAACCGCCGTCCAGCTTGAAACCCGTTGGGAGAACCGAAGAGAACAGGTTGCCGTTGTTCAGCGAGCTAGACAGCTCGGTGATTCTGGTGAGGCTGTCCCCAACGCCTTTCAACGCGTTGTTGAAGTCGTTGATCTTCGATGGATCCTTGAAGAAATCCATGCCGGCGGATGCGATACCGCCGAGCGTGTCAAGGATGGTCTTCAGCGTGCCGCCGAGGCCGTCGAACGCGGTGTCCAGCTGCGACTCACCGAACCAGTTCGGTTTGGTGAGCTTCTCGACCCACTTCTCGAACGAATCGCCAGCTCCGTTGAACCACTCGGAGAGATCAGGCATTTTCTCGCTGAACTTCTCTGCGAGAGTGAGCAACCCGTCGGTGAAGCTGCCGATGCCAGGTGCGGCCTGGGAGATCGCAGCGCCGATGTTGCTGATCGTGGTCTCGACCTTGGCCAGCCCTTCGGGGCTGGTCACTGCTGTGACGATGCCCTGGGCGAAGTCAGCCATGCCCTGGGAGACCTTGGGGAGTGACCGTTCCAGCGTCGGGAAGACTGCGCCGAGCTTGTCGAACACCGGGGCAAACGAGGACTCGTTGACCGCGTTCATCGTGGCCCTGAGGCCCTCGAACGGGGTCTTCAGCCGCTCGGCGGCTTTCTTGATCCCGTCCAGGCCAGCCGTTATTGCGGCCACGGGTGCCGCGACCGCGGCCAGGATGCCGGGGAGCGTCAGCAGCGCCGAGGTGACGATGCCGATCAGCGGAGCGGCCACGGCGAAGCCACCGGCCACGATCGCGGCCATGCCCGTGCCGTTGATGCCTGACCCGAAGTCAGGCCCCTTGATGTTCTGGAGTCGCTCGGTCAGTCGAGCGAAGAAACTCCGGTCGACATCGGCGTCGACCTTGACCGAGGTACGCATGCCCTTGGTCTTGGCGTCCACCTCGCGACCGAAGCTCTTCATATTCGGCTCTACGTCGATCTTGGCCTGGACTGACCGTTCGATCGCGTCCAGATCGTTCTGCAGATCGCGGCGGAACCGCTTGCTGTCAGGGCTGACCTTGACCGAGATCCGAGCTACCTCGACTCCGGTCGCCATACCTGCTTTTCCTGCCATTGTTCACCTCCTCTAGGGGTGAGAGATCCAGGAGAGGCCAGCCCGAAAGCTGGCCTCTCTCAGAGGATTAAGAGATAGATCAGGCGACGTTGTAGCCGCGGACGTTGGCCTCTTCGTGGAGGAACCCGAGGCCGTAGCGGTAGTTCGCCATGATGTCCAGCGCGTAGTTCAGGAACGCGCTCTGAGTCGACCGCTCGACCGAGGTGCCGGTGCGGGTGACCAGGACCGTGCGGGCCTTGGAGATCCCCCAGAACTTGGTATCGGCGTCGACCAGCGGGCTGGTGACAACGGGCAGGCCCGCGATGACGAGATCGCCAGCGTCGTTGTAACCCAGAAGCGACTCGTTAGATCCGGTGGTCAGCTTCTTCAGCTTCAGCACGTCGCGTGCGGCGTTCGGGTGCATGACCCACGAGGTCAGCTTGCCGCCGTTGGCCTCGGCGGCGAACTTCGCATCGATGAACGGATCCAGGTTGGCCAGTGCGGCACCGGTGTCCACGTCGGTGTACGAGGTGCCGAGCAGACCGCCGGGGCCGTCTGCCGTCTCCTCGCCGAGGAACGCAGCGTCGACTGCCAGCTTGATCTGCTCGACCAGCACACCGGCCACCATGTCGGCCGTGTCGGGGGTCGAGTCGTCGGCCAGTTCACGTGATGCACGGTGAGCGCCAGCAGTGCGGTAGATCGGCACCTCGATCTCGGTCGTGGTCGGATCTGCCAGGGCGATCGCCTGGAGCTGCTTGTAGTGCGCCACGCTCGGGAACGAGACCAGCTTGGGGTAACGGACCTTGTCCTTATCGGTGCCGGTGCCCGTCAGGACTCGACCGGCGACCGAGTCCGACTTAACGGCAACATCGACCAGCTTGCCGAAGTCCTCGGGGGTGAACGCCTCGGCTGCAGAGGTGAGGCCAGCGCCGGTCTGATTGTTGACAAATGCCATGTTCTTACTCCTTGAAAAGTGTTGTGCGGAAATAAAAAAGGCCGGACCATACGGTCCAGCCTCGGTGCAGCCCTACGGCTGCGAACGGTGCCCGGAGAGCTGACTACGTCAGCAGCTCGGAGCGGAGATCAATGCTTGTCGGCCGCGATCAGCGCCGACCAGGACGGGGCCGGTTTCGGCGGGGCCTGCCCTCCTCCGGTGCCGCGGGTCGGATCGACCGCAGGAGCGTTCCGCTTGAGTCCGGGCCTCTCGGCCAGGATCGCGGCGACATCCGCGGCCACCTTGTCGGCGTCCACGTCACCGGCCTCGGTCAGGTAATCGCTGACCTCGTTGCCCGACAGCGAGAACAGGTCTGCCGGATGCGACAGGACATCAGCGGCCAGCCGTTCGACCTCGGCGCGCTGCATCCGCTCGACGCGCTCGGCCAGGGCGTCACGCTCCTTGACGGCCTCGTTGCGTTCGCGGCGGAACCGGGCCTCTTTGGGCTCCTTGCCATCGGGGCTGTCAGATCCGTTCTGTGGATCCTCGAGTGTGCTGACATCGGACGGGGGCTGTTCGTGCGTCTCCGTGGACGCTGGGCCGCTATTTGACGTGTTGTCGTGCTGTTCAGTCATTTGGATTCGTCTCCAAGGTTCGTCAGGATCAGGTTGCGTAGTTCGGGGAGTGCGTAGTGGCTCTGCTCGACTCGGCCGTACATACCGGCCTCGGGGCCGGTCTCGGTTTCGACCAGGACCATCCCGTGGTCTCGGATGTAGTCAGCGACTGGCCGGTACTGCTCGGACTCGGTGCTGACCACGAGGCTGCGGCTCACCAGAAGCTGGGCGCCGTCACCGGCCGCGGTCAGGAACGGCGGTTGTGCGGCTACGACAGTCATCGGCGGCGCTCCCACAGAGCGCGGCGCAGCTCCATCGGGTCGGTGTCCTCGGGCAGGCCGAGCCGTTCGGCGGCTGCGGCTGCCTTGATCGGATCCAGCGGCCACGGTGTGCCGCCTCCGGCGATCACGGCAGCCTCGTAGGGCTGGCCGCTGCGCTCCCAGAACTCCTCGAACGTCTCGGCCGGTGATTTCACTCGGACCTCCCCGAGGTTACGTCAGCCGCGGACCACTCGGTGATCTTGGCACCGGCCAGCAGGTGGTCGGTCTCGTCGGACAGCTCGATCTCGGTGTCTGGGCCGATGTCCCAGACGCGGGCTGGTGCGCCTCCGCGCTGGGCGGCTGCGATCAGTGCGATCTCCAGTTGATTCATGTGCTCCATCTCCTCGTTGGTGCTGCCCTGATCTGGGCAGCAAAAAGGCCCCGGTGTTGGCCGGGGGCCTCGGTCTGTTGTGTGCGAACTATCAGCTCGCGAACGGGTCATCCCGCGGGTGCGGTACGGCTACCGGCCGGGTCGGTCGTCGCCGTGCGACTGAGCGCGCTGGTTCGTTGGCAAACGGATCATCGGATGCCGAGGCAGCCTGCCGCGGTTTGGCCGGCTGTTCGGCTGGCCGGTCTAACCGGGCATCCGTGCCCGGTTGGGCAGGAGAAGCTATTTCCGCTCCGCTTCGGTTGCCGCGGTCATCCGATCCCACGAAGGGATCGGGGACGACAGTCCCCTCTCTAGAGAGCTTCTCTTTGAGGAGAAGCTCAGGAGAAGAAGGGCGGGCATCTGCGCCCGGTAGTAGCCGGGCATCCGTGCCCGGTTGGAAGGTGTAACCGGGCATCTGTGCACGGTTGGAGCGATCCTCGGTAGCCGGGCGTCTGTGCCCGGTTGGAGATTGGGCATCCGCCGTTTCCAACCGGGCATCCGTGCCCGGTTGAGGGTAGGTCAGCCGGTACTCGCTGGCGCGGCCAGCTCGGCCGCGCTTGGTTACCGTGAGCCAACCGGCATCGGCGTTCTTCTTGATCTGACGGCGAATGGTGGTCGCGTCCATGCCGGTGTCTCGGGCCAGGGTCTCCTGAGTGACCCAACCGGTTAGGTCGTCGTTGTCCATGTAGGTGCGGATGGCGTTGACGACGGCTCGCGGTAGCTTGGCGTCACCGCTGCGGTTGTAAGCCCGGTCCCATACCAAGATCGGCGGGGTACTCATTTGCTCCGAGCCTCCAGCTCGGCTATGCGCGCCTCAGCAGCGCGGAGCCGAAGGCGCAGTGACTTGGAGTCTCTGCGTAGCTTGGTGATCTTCAACCGCCAGCTTTCGGGCAGTTGGTCGAAAGTGTTGTCTTGCATGCGTTCCTCAGTGGGTTGAGTAGTTCGGCTGACGACTTTTGTCGTCGGCCCGCCTCCTGGGCGTTGGAACCGGCCCGCCTGGGGCCGGGTGAATCTGTCGTTACAGCTCGATTGGAAGCTCGACGCCTGACTCATAGATGGCGGCGATCTGTCGAACTACCTCGGCGGGTGCGACGGGCTGGCCGTCGTCGTCCTCGAACCGGATGCCGACATCCTCGAACGCCTTGACAAGGGTCAGCTTCATCGCGTTGGAGACTCGGCGGCGACGCTGACGGTCGCGCTCACATGCTCGGCAATGGCCTTGGCCGTCGCGGTCGGACTCGGTGCGGATCTCGTGCCCTTGAGGGCACATGGTTACTGCGGCGGGCATGGTGCCCTCCTTTCGTGTGCGTATGCGTAATAGGTCAAAAAACAAGGGCCAGAACGGATTTAGCGTTCTGGCGTAGAGAGGATCCCTCGACCTGCTGTCTGAAGAACAGGCCGAGGGATCTCTACAGAAAGGCCGGGCAAATGGCTGTTTGCCCTTATCCATCCGGGTAGCAACCGGACGGCTTACCGCGGGGCAGGCGAGCCCTCGGTGAAGTTTGGTGACGGCCGGGAGGAGGTGATGGAGCACCGTTCGGCCGTCATCGGGTGCGGGAGCGATTCGCACCCTGCGAACGAGGCGCACCGACAACGACGGCGCGCTCTCAAGCTCGCAAGTTCTGTGAGGGCTGTTCGCCCTCACCTAATAGGAAGGTGACACTTGAGCCGTTCTCCCGCGATTTGTGACCGAGACGACAAAACCCCCGACGCGCCGTAGCGGTCGGGGGTCTGGCCATACCAGGGGCCAGGCTGCGGTCACGGCTCCCAGAGAGTCAGCTCTCCGGTGCCGTACATCAGATCTGGGTCAGCAGCCACATGCGCGTTGCCGATCGGCGTTGCGCCGTCTAGCCATTCGAGCACCGGCCGGAACTTCTCACTGTCAGTCCGCAGCAGCGTGCTGCGGTAGACGTACCGCCACGACTCGCCGGTCTCGGCGTCGGTGAGCCTCCCTGCGTACAGCCAAGTCGGGTCGCAGATGTCCAGCTCCGACAGCTTGCCGTCGAACAGATCCACCATTGCTTTGGTCTCGGGTGCCACGTCTAATCTCCTCTATGTGTGATGCGCGGACTCGATTGTCCGCGCTCTATGTCGAGAGGTGACATGTGACTCCGAAGCTCTGCCTGACGCAAGATCCCGAGGCTGACGAACTTCTTTCGGTCAGTCCGTTTGCTCTGCTCACGGGTATGTTGCTTGATCAGCAGATACCTATGGAAGTGGCATTTGCTGGTCCAAAGAAGATCGCAGATCGTCTCTCTCGTAATCGTGTTGGCACCTCTCAGCAGTTCCCCATGGAGGCGGCGTTCGCCGGGCCGAAGAAGATCGCCGACCGGATCGGCGCCGTGGACGCCGAGCTGATTGCCGGCTACGACCCGGACAAGTTCGTGGCGCTGTGTTCGGAAACTCCTGCCATCCACCGTTTCCCGGGCTCGATGGCCAAGCGGGTGCAGACGCTGGCGCAGCTGATCGTCGACGAGTACGACGGTGACGCCGCCGCCATCTGGACCGACGG
This sequence comes from Mycobacterium sp. Soil_C_30, assembly GCF_057656995.1. Taxonomy (NCBI): domain Bacteria; kingdom Bacillati; phylum Actinomycetota; class Actinomycetes; order Mycobacteriales; family Mycobacteriaceae; genus Mycobacterium; species Mycobacterium sp. Soil_C_30. Next base: position 254,705 of record NZ_JBDGJH010000008.1, read on the forward strand.
CAATCCTGACGGCCGCGAGGTGTACCTGCGGATCAAGCGGCTGCCCGGTTTCGGTGACCAGAAGGCGCGAATCTTCCTGGCGCTGTTGGGCAAACAGTACGGCTTCGACGGCCCGGGCTGGCGTGAGGCGGCCGGTGACTACGGTCCCGACGGCACCTTCAAGTCCGTCGCCGATGTGCGTGACCAGGAGTCACTGGACAAGGTGCGTAGTTACAAGAAGGCGGCGAAAGCGGCCGCGAAGGCCAAGTAACGCGAAAAGCCACGTGCACCCGGCACGTGGCTTTTCGGGGCGGCAGCTCTTATGGGACGACGGTCGAACCGATGGTCGGCATGAACTGGCACTGCTTCTCGGTGGTGGTCACCTGGCCGAAGATCGTCGAGATGATGCTGCCCGATCCGGTGTCGACGATGGCGGTCAGCGTGGTCGGGCCGTTGGCGTTGATGTCCGGCCGCGGCTTGAGTGTGGCGCTGCCGGACTTGCCCGTGGACAGGTTGACCCACGTGACATTGAGCGGCAGCTTCTGCACCTCGGCGGGGCCGGCGGTACCGACCGCGGTGAACACGTACGCGGTCTGACCCGCGCCGGGGCCCGGCGTCGGGATCTTGGCCGGTCCGGCCACGGAAATGGCTGTGGCGAGCGAGTTTCCACCGTCGGCCAGGCAGCCGTTGCCGATCGAGGGGTACATGAAGTCCTGCGTCGGCGGGGCGTCGACACCGAACGCGGCCGCCGCCGGGCTCGGTGGGCCGGCGGCCGGCGCCGGTGCCGGTGCCGGACCCGCCTCGACCATGACCGCCGCCTCCGGTGCCGGTGCCGCAGCCTGAGCGACGGGTGCCGCTGCCACCGGCTCGCCGGGCAGATGCGCCACCGGGGCGGTGGGCACCTCGGGGGCGGTGGGCTGCGGACCCACCGCGTGTGCCGGGTCGACACCGGGCGGCAGGTGCGCTTCGGCGCCGGGCACGATGCCGGCCGGCGGCAGATGCTGGGCATCGCCGCCAGCGGTCGGCACCGGCGTGGGGAGAACCGCCCCGCTGGGCAGCGGGATGCCGCCCGGTAGGGACGCAGGCAGCAGGGACGCCGACGCCGGATTCGAAACGAACTGGCTCACCGCGGCGGCCAGGTTCTGGGAATCCGAGGACGCCGCGGAATTACCCGCGAACGCCGACGCCGCGGCCATCAACATGGAGGCGGCGTTGTTCGGGTCGGCGGCCGCCTGCTGCACAGCGGGACTCAAGGATTGAACAGCCGACAGTCCCGGTGCCTGGAGGCCGTCGATCGGTGCGGGTACGGGCATCGGAGCCGGTTCCGCAGCGGCGACGCCGCTGAAGAGCAGTGCAGCCGACGACCCGACCGCGACGGCGGTGGTGGCGAACAGCGTCCGTGACATGGTGGCAGTCCAATCCTGGAGGTGATGGGTCAGGGCAGGGCGGAGACGGGGAACAGGGTCCCCAGACCGGCGCCGACCGGGGCGGCGGGCGTGGGCGGCTGCACCGCGCCTGGCACGGTGGTGGAGTTGCCCAGGATCGGGATGCCGGCCGCGGAGTTCCCGGCCGGGATCAACGAGGTCAGGTTCGGCGGCAGCGAGACGCCGGCCGGCATCGGCACACCGGGGATACCGGGAACGCTCAGTGCCGGCGCCGCGGCGTCGGCCACCGGCAGAGCGCCGGGAGTGCTGGGGACGTTCAGCGACGCGGTGGCCAGCGGAGGCGCGGCCGGGGCAGGTGCCTGCGCCGCGCCGAGTGCGGTCGGGACCGCCGTGAGCAGCGTCTGTGCGGCCTGGATGGCGCCGGTCGGGTTGGCGACGAACTGCTGCAACATGTCCATGCCGGGTACGGCGGGCGCTGGTGCCGGGGCCGGCGCTGGTGCTGGTGCCGGCTCGGCGTTGGCGGACCCCGCTGTCAGCAGCGCGGCGGTCGCCCCCGCCGCGATTGCGGCTCCGGTGAACAAACTCCTGATCCGAGACATGGCTCTCCCTACTTGTCGTTTCGGTATGAGCCCGAAGGTAGCCGTGTTGCTGGTGTTACTCGAGTGACACGTGTGGCATTTATTCAACCGTTACGGGAGCGTTGGACAGAGGTGACCCGGGCCGCGGCGTGTCGGCCGGCCCGCATGGCTGCGCCCGCGCCGCAACCCCCCCCGCGCCCGCGCGCTCACACCGAGCAGGGCGTCGCCGTCGATAGAGTCGGGCGGATCAACCACATGACTGACAGCCGACCGAGCTCCCGACTGACCGCGCTGGCACCGCTGCTCCTGGTGCTGAGCATCGCGGCGCGGTTGGCGTGGACGTATCTGGTCCCCAACGGCGCCAATTTCGTCGACCTGCACGTCTACATCGGCGGCGGTGACGCGGTAGACGGTCCCGGCGCGGTCTATGACTACGTCTACGGCGAGCAGACGCCCGACTTCCCGCTGCCGTTCACCTATCCGCCGTTCGCCGCGGTGGTGTTCTACCCGCTGCACCTGTTGCCGTTCTGGTTGGTGGCCCTGGGCTGGCAGCTGGGAATCATGGCCGCGCTGTACGGCGTGGTGCGCGTCAGTCAGCGGTTGCTCGGGACCGACCACGATCGGCGTCTTGCGTTCGTGTGGACGGCCGCGGCGATCTGGCTGGAACCGCTGCGCAGCACCTTCGACTACGGCCAGGTCAACGTGCTGCTGGTGTTGGCGGTCCTGGTCGCGGTGGCGAGCAACAGGTGGTGGCTGTCGGGGCTGCTGGTCGGTGTGGCCGCCGGGATCAAGCTGACCCCAGCGATCAGCGGCCTGCATTTCCTGGCCGCCCGCCGCTGGGGTGCGGCGCTGTTCTCCGCCGTCGTCTTCTTCGCCACCATCGCGCTGTCCTGGGTGGTGATGGGAGCCGAAGCAACCCGGTATTTCACCGACCTGCTCGGCGACGCCCAACGGGTCGGTCCCGTCGGGACGTCGTTCAATCAGTCCTGGCGAGGCGCCGTCTCGCGGATTCTCGGTCATGACGCCGGATTCGGCCCGCTGGTGCTGGCGGGCATCGCGCTCACCGCGGTGCTGGCCTGGTTCGCCTGGCGCGCGGTCGGCGCCTTCACCGATGACCTGGACCGGCTCGGCTCGATTCTGGTGGTGAGTCTGTTCGGCCTACTGCTGTCGCCGATCTCCTGGACTCACCACTGGGTGTGGCTGATCCCGCTGATGATCTGGCTGCTGCACGGGCCGTACCGCGCCGTGCCCGGAGCCCGGACGCTGGGGATCGGGTGGTTGGTATTGACCGCCGTCGGTGTGCCGTGGCTGCTGAGTTTCGCCCAGCCCACCATCTGGGAGATCAGCCGGCCCTGGTATCTGGCCTGGGCAGGGTTGGTCTACCTGGTGGCGACGCTGGCCACCCTGGCGTGGATCGCGACGCTGCGGGTCAGGTTCCCACGATCCCGTTGATATCGCGGGCCATCTCCAGGTCCTTGTCGGTGATACCGCCTTCGGAATGGGTCACCAAAACGAAAGTGACTGTCCGCCAGCGGATGTCGATATCCGGATGGTGGTCCTTGGCTTCCGCGTGTTCGCCGACGCGACGCACTGCGTCGATCCCGTCGAGAAATGCGGGGAATTTGATGGACCGCCGCAGCGCGCCGTCGGAGCGCTCCCAGCCGTCGAGCTCCTTCACGGCGGCGTCCACTTGGTCATCGGTCAGCACAGCCATACCCCGACCGTACGCGGTGGACCGACTACCGTCACCGGGTATGCCGACCCAGATCGTTGTCGCCGGTGCGCTGATCAGCGCGGGCCGTCTGCTGGTGGCGCAGCGGGTCCGCCCTCCGGAGCTGGCGGGACTGTGGGAATTGCCGGGCGGAAAGGTGGGGCCGGGGGAGACCGACGCCGAGGCGTTGATCCGTGAGCTGTACGAGGAACTCGGGGCCGACGTGGCCGTGGGTGATCGGATGGGTCTCGACATCTCACTCTCCGAGACCATGATGCTGCGGGCCTACCGGGTGTATCAGACCGGCGGCACGGTGGCGGCCCACGATCACCGCGCCGTGCGATGGGTGTCCCGGGCCGAACTGCACGAGCTGTCCTGGGTGCCGGCCGACACGGCCTGGTTACCGGATCTGGCTGCGGCGCTGGCAATTTGAGACTGACCTCAGTCGACAGAAGTAGCCAAATCTGTCGACTGAGGTCAGTCTCAACTGCAGAGCATGGGCTCAGGCGGCGTCGGCGGTGTCCTGGCCGCTGTGCTTGGCGTGCTTGCGGGAACCGACGCGGTCTTTTGCGGAGTCGGCCTTGTCACCGCCGGCCTGGTCCGAGTCATCCTTGTCGCTATCAGCCTTCTCGCTCTTCGTTTCTGCGGGCGTGGCCTCGGGCTCCTTTTCCGAGGCGTCCGCAACGGCTTCGGTCTCGGAATCCGGCGCAGCGGCATCCTCGTCCTTGACCTGGGTGACGTCCCGCTTGGTGTGCAGTGGGGTGGATTCCGCCTCAAAGGCGGCCCCATCGCCGGTTGTGGCGTCGTCGGTTGTGATTTCGTCGCCGACGGTGGCCTGGCCGGCTTCTGCTGCAGATACCTTCTGCGCCGGACCTGCCTCGGCAACCGCGGTGTCCTCTGACTTGTTGTCCAGCAGCGTTTCCGGCGGTGCGGGCACGATCCACGTCGGCTCGCCGCGCAGACCCGCGAGCATCTGATTGATGCCCTGCGGAATGGCCTTGACGAGATCGACCGCCAGGGTGATCGGGTTGAAGACCGGGATCAACCGGAACCCGGTGGTCGCGCCGTAGGGGATGTCGCGGTTGTACCCGGTCTGCTCGATGAGCACCCGCAATGCGGGTTCGATCAGGTCCGCCAGTGGTTTGAGACCGATACCGTGCAGCGGTGCCACCAACGGCAACACCGTCGGGGTGACGGTGATGTATTCGGTGTCGCCGTACTCCTGGACGTCCACGAGGTCGGGATACAGCTCGGGGTGGTCCATCAACCACTGCCACTGCTCGGTGGTGTAGCCACCCGGGGTGCCGTCGGGTGTGGCCGCCGTCGGGTACGGGTAGGTGCCGTGCACGTATTCGAAGCCCAGGATCGCGTTGAGCATCGCCAACGGATTGGTCACGTACAGCGGGGCGTCGGCGATGATGTCCCACTTCATCGCGATATCGGTGGTCTTGATACCGGTGTCGGTGGGCATCGACGGGCCGAACGGGAATTCCACGATCGGGAACGAGAAGTTGAGCAACCGGGTGTTGAGGCCGCCGTTGGGACGGGAGACGTTACCGATGGCGACGAACTCGATCTGCGCCTTCTCCTGGTCGGACAGCTCGGCCAGGGCTTCCTTCTGGAAGGCCAGGATGGCGCCGCTCTGCGAATAGCCGAACAGAACGAGGTGGTCGTCGGTGCCGAGCGCCTCGAGTTGCTGCTCGACGGCCGCACCGAACAATGAGGTGCCCTCCACGATGGACTGTTTCCACGTCAGGGCGTCCGGGCCGCCGTACAAGGGCCACGCGGTTTCGGGGGTGTACACCGCCTGCAGATCGCAGGTGGTCGGGTCGGGTGGCTGGCAGGCCGTGTTGGGATAGATGTAGTACTGCGCGACATTGGGCACGTAGCCGGGGAAGTCGTCCGGATTGGGTCTTCCGGTGCCGCCCATGATCAGGGCGGTGGTCGCCGTCAAGCTGACGGCGGCGGTGGTGACCGAGCCGATGGCCAGCGCCAGGGCCGCGAGCACTGCGACGGCGGTGACCGCCAGGCTCCGAATGAACGCACGCATGCCGGCCACTCCAATCCGCCGACCGCAGCGTCGGACTGTGGGCATGCTCGCACACCGTCGCGGTACCCGGCGGCGAAATCCCTCAGATGTCAGAGACGTTCGTCGCTGGTCAATACCGGAGCTGGTCGCCGACCACCCGCGGCGCTGAGGCCTCACGCCGGTGATGGGCCGCATAGAGCGGATGCATCAGGACCGGGTGCCGGCAATGCGGGCAGGACTGCCGCGGCTGGTTCGCGCCGGAGAACGTCAGATGGTGGCATGCGCCACACCGCACGACGTAGAAAGCGCCGATCCAGTTGAGCAGTCCCAGGTAGATGGCGAGCGTCGCGGCCAGGGCCAGGACGACGATCACCGTGATGGTGAGTACTGCGAAAACCGTCATGATCTCCAACCTCCAGCGAGCCTGAGACGGATAGGTTCAGGCTACTCGTCATACGAGGTCAGGTGACGTTTTCAGGCCTTTCGTGCGCGTTTGAAAACCTTATCGAGTTCCTTGCCGTGGATACCGACGAGTTCGGCCTTGCGCACCTTGTGCAACACCAGCGGGCACTTCTTGCAGCGGGGTTTGGACCGGCAGCATTTCTTCTTCGGTTTGAGGCCGGCGTACTTGCTGGAAATCAACAGTTCCTTTCCTCGTTTTCGCGAATGCTGACCCGCACTGCGAGAATCATCGACGTGGATTCTCGCCCCAACTTTAGAAACGTCGCGATCGTCGCTCACGTCGACCATGGCAAGACGACTCTGGTCGACGCCATGCTTCGGCAGTCCGGCGCGCTGAGCCATCGGGGTGATGACGCGATCGAACGCCTGATGGACTCTGGTGACCTGGAGAAGGAAAAGGGCATCACCATCCTGGCGAAGAACACCGCCGTCCATCGGCATCACGCCGACGGCACCATGACCGTCATCAACGTCATCGACACACCGGGCCACGCGGACTTCGGCGGTGAAGTCGAGCGCGGCCTGTCCATGGTGGACGGTGTGCTGCTCCTGGTCGACGCCTCCGAGGGCCCGCTGCCGCAGACCCGCTTCGTGCTGCGCAAGGCGCTGGCCGCGCACCTGCCGGTGATCCTGGTGGTCAACAAGACCGACCGCCCGGACGCGCGCATCTCCGAGGTGGTCTCCGAGAGCCACGACCTGCTGCTCGACGTCGCCTCCGATCTCGACGACGAGGCGCAGAAGGCCGCCGAAGAGGCGCTCGGACTGCCCGTCCTGTACGCCTCGGGCCGCGCCGGCATCGCCAGCACCACCGAGCCCGCCAACGGCGAGAACCCCGACGGCGAGAATCTCGACCCCCTCTTCGACGTCCTGCTCGAGCACATCCCGCCGCCGCAGGGTGATCCCGAGGCCCCGTTCCAGGCCCTGGTGACCAACCTCGACGCGTCCGCCTTCCTGGGCCGCCTGGCGCTCATCCGCATCTACAAGGGCCGCATCCGCAAAGGCCAGCAGGTGGCGTGGATGCGTGAGGTGGACGGCCATCCGGTCATCACCAACGCCAAGATCACCGAGCTCCTGGTCACCGAAGGGGTGGAGCGCACCGCCACCGACGAGGCCGTCGCCGGCGACATCGTCGCTGTGGCGGGCATGCCGGAGATCATGATCGGCGACACCCTGGCCGACGTCGACCACGCCCACGCGCTGCCGCGCATCACGGTCGACGAACCCGCCATCTCGGTGACCATCGGCACCAACACCAGTCCGTTGGCCGGCAAGGTCTCCGGGCACAAGCTCACCGCGCGGATGGTCAAGTCCCGGCTGGACTCCGAACTGGTCGGCAACGTGTCGATCAAGGTGGTCGACATCGGCCGTCCCGACGCCTGGGAGGTGCAGGGCCGTGGTGAGCTGGCGCTGGCCGTCCTGGTGGAGCAGATGCGCCGCGAAGGATTCGAGCTGACCGTCGGCAAGCCCCAGGTGGTCACGCAGACCATCGACGGCAAGCTGCACGAACCGTTCGAGGCCATGACCATCGACTGTCCCGAGGAGTTCGTCGGCGCCATCACGCAGCTGATGGCCGCGCGCAAGGGCCGCATGGAGGACATGACCAACCACGCCGCCGGGTGGGTCCGGATGGACTTCATCGTGCCCAGCCGTGGCCTGATCGGGTTCCGCACCGACTTCCTGACGCTGACCCGCGGCACCGGCATCGCCAACGCGGTGTTCGACGGTTACCGTCCGTGGGCGGGGGAGATCCGGGCGCGGCACACCGGTTCGCTGGTGTCCGACCGCACCGGGCAGATCACCCCGTTCGCGATGATCCAGCTGGCCGACCGCGGGCAGTTCTTCGTCGAGCCGGGGCAGGAGACCTACGAGGGCCAGGTCGTCGGGATCAACCCGCGCGCCGAGGATCTCGACATCAACATCACCCGCGAGAAGAAGCTGACCAACATGCGCAGCTCCACCGCCGACGTGATGGAGACGCTGGCCCGGCCGCTGGAGCTCGACCTCGAGAAGGCGATGGAGTTCTGCGCCGAGGACGAGTGTGTCGAGGTGACCCCGGAGATCGTCCGCGTCCGCAAGGTCGAGCTGACTGCCACGCTGCGCGCCCGGGCGAAGTCGCGGGCCAAGGCCGCGGCGAAGAGCTGATCGGGTGCGTCCCGGCGCCCTCGATACCCTGAAGGACGTGCCGAGCCGCTCACCGATCAGGTCTGCCCTGTTGTGGAGCGGCGTGGCGTTGTCGGTGATGCTCGTCGGCGGGTGCACCGTCAGCCCGCCGCCGGCCCCGCAGAGCACCGAAACCACCGAGAGCACACCACCCCCGCCGCCGAAGGCGACCCAGATCATCATGGGTATCGACAACATCGGTGCGGGGTTCAACCCGCATCTGCTGTCCGACCAGTCGCCGGTGAACGCGGCCATTGCCGCGCTGGTACTGCCCAGTGCCTTCCGTCCGGTGCCCGATCCGGCATCGCCCACGGGGTCGCGGTGGGAGATGGACACCACCTTGCTCGAGTCGGCCGAGCAGACCGACGTCGACGGCGAGTTCACCGTCACCTACAAGATCCGCCCCGAGGCGTCCTGGACCGACAACGCACCGATTGCCGCCGACGATTTCTGGTACCTGTGGCGGCAGATGGTCAGCCAGCCCGGCGTCGTCGACCCGGCGGGCTACGACCTGATCACCGGGGTGCAGTCCATCGACGGCGGCAAGACCGCGGTGGTGACGTTCTCTCAGCCGTACCCGGCGTGGCGTGAACTCTTCAGCGACATCTTGCCCGCGCACATCGTCAAGGACGTGCCGGGCGGCTTCCCCGCCGGGCTGGCGCGCGCCCTGCCGGTCACGGGCGGTCAGTTCCGCGTCGACACCATCGATCCGCAGCGCGATGAGATCCTGCTGGCCCGTAACGACCGGTTCTGGGGGGAACCGGCCACCCCCGATCAGATCCTGTTCCGCCGCGCCGGAGCGACTGCGGCACTTGCTGATTCGATCCGCAACGGCGATACCCAGGTGGCCCAGGTGCACGGCGGGGCGGCGGCTTTCGCCCAGCTGTCGGCCATCCCCGACGTGCGGACCGCGCGCATCGTGACGCCACGGGTGATGCAGCTTTCGCTCCGTGCGCAGCAGCCCGCACTCACCGACACCCAGGTGCGCAAGGCCGTTCTGGGTCTGCTGGACGTCGATCTGCTGGCTGCCGTGGGCGCGGGCAGCGACAACACGGTGACGCTGGCGCAGGCGCAGGTGCGCGCCCCGTCGGATCCCGGTTATGTGCCGACGGCACCGCCGGCCATGACACAGGTGGCGGCGCTGGCGCTGTTGGAAGATGCCGGCTATGCCATCGAGCCCGATACGACACCCTCGGCCACGCCCACACCTTCGGCGGGTTCTCGGACCTCGACCACACCCGCGCCGCCGCCGGTGATGACGCGCGGCATCATCAGCAAGGACGGTGAGCAGCTGTCGCTGGTGATAGGCGTCGCGGCCAACGATCCGACGTCGGTGGCGGTGGCCAACACCGCGGCCGATCAGTTGCGCAACGTCGGTATCGCGGCGTCGGTGTCCGCGCTCGATCCGGTGGTGCTGTACGGAGAAGCGTTGGCGGAGAACCAGGTCGACGCCATCGTGGGCTGGCACCGCGCCGGTGGTGATCTGGCGACGTCGCTGTCGTCCAGGTACGGGTGCCGGGCGCTGGAGCCGGTGCCGCTGTCCACCTCGCCTTCCCCCACCTCGCCTTCGCCCACCCCGTCCCCGTCGGGAACCCCGACACCCTCACCGACACCCTCACCGACCCCGTCGGGCACCGGGACCCCGAGTGAGACGCCGACGGCCACCACGTCCTCGGGGGAATCGGCGCCCGACTCCGACACCCTGGTACAGGCGCCCTCGAACATCACGGGTCTGTGCGACCAGAGCATTCAGCCGAATATCGATGCCGCGCTTGACGGTACGACACCCATCGACGAGGTGATCACCGCCGTGGAGCCGAGGCTGTGGAACATGTCGACGGTGTTGCCGATCCTGCAGGACACCACCATCGTCGCGGCCGGGCCGTCGGTGCAGAACGTCAGCCTGACCGGGGCGGTTCCGGTGGGCATCGTCGCCGACGCCGGCGAATGGCTCAAGCCGCCGCAATAGTTCGCGCCCACAACAGAGTTCGGCCCCCGCTCGCTTGCGCGAACGGGGGCCGAATCATCTACCCCTCGTCGATCACTCGGAGCTGGAGTCCGACTTCTTGCTGTCGGACTTGTCGCTGGAGCTGGACTTGCTGTCGGACTTGTCGCTGGATGCCGGCTTGCTGGAAGCCGAATCGCTGTCGGACTTGTCCTTCTTGGTGTCGTCCTTCTTGGTGTCGCTCTTCGCGTCGTCCTTCTTGGTGTCGGTCTTGGCGTCGTCCTTCGCATCCGACTTGGAGTCAGCGCTGCCGCCGGCGGCGGGATCGGCGCTCTCGCTGTCGGATTCGGAGGCTGCGGGCTGCTTGACACCGAGGGCGTTCTCGACGTTCTCGCGCACACCGGCCAGGCTGCTCTCGATCTGCTGACGGGTCTGGTCGAACCCGTCGGTGATCTGCTTGCCGAGCGCATCGAAGCCGGCCTGGGCCTGCTCGATCGGTGTCTTCACCGCTTCCTCGCTGCCCGGGGTCGCCGTCTCCTCGGCGGCGGGCTCGGCCACCGGTGTGGCCGCGGCCGTCTCCTCGGTGGCGGTCTTGGCGGGAGCGCCCGGCGTGGCCAGAGTGAAGACCTGGCCGACCCCGAGACCCGAGGCGCTGGACACGTCCGTCGAGGAAGCGCCCGCACCGGCCTCGACGTCGACGTCGGCATCCACATCGACACCGACACCGAAGTTGAACCCGGCGGCGAGCTGCGCTGCAGCGGCGGTGATTCCGGTGACCAGTGCCTCCAGCGAGTTCTGGCCGTTGGCGATCGCCGTGGCCGTGGTGTCGCGGAAGGCGACGACGACGGCGGTGGCCACCTCGCTGAAGTTGTTGATGGCCGCCTGGATGGTGGCACCGGTGTAGTTGGCTGCCTCGACGATGGACTCGCCGACGGTACCCACCGCGCCGACCACATCGCCCAGGCTCGGCAGGCCCTCCAGAGCCGCCGACAGCGACGCGCTGATCGAGGCACCGATCTCAGCCGAGATGTTGCCCAGCGCCGCGAAGGCGTCGGCACCGAACTGGATGGAGCTCTCGATGCCGGCCACCAGGTTGGCACCCAGATTGGCCAGCACGGGGCCGATCTGGCCGAAGGCGTTGGTGAGCGCCTCGACGAACAGCTGCGGTGACGGGAACAGCTCGAGCACGGCCTGGAAGGAGGCCGCCAGGTCGCCGCTGATGCTCACGACGCCGTTGATCAGCGACTCGAACGCCTGCGCCCCGAAGCCGATACCGGCCTCGATGACACCGGCCAGATCCGCAGACAGGTTGGCGATCGCTGCGGAGGCGGCCGCGGCGATGAACTCCACACCGGGGATGAAGCCGGCGAAAGCGTCGGAGAACGCGGCCACCAGCTCAGCCGGGGTTGGGAAGCCGTCCAGCACCGCGCCGAAGGTGGCGGCCAGGTCGGCGCCGGCGTCGATGAGTGCCTCCGCGATGGCCACCGGGTTGAGGATCTCGGCACCGGTGATGAAGGCGTCGAGCGCCAGTTCCAGCGCAGCGCTCAGCGGCACGTTGATCGCCGCGAACGCGTCGATGAAGGCGTCGAGGAACAGCTGGGGGGTCGGGAACGCGGCGATCGCTGCCGAGAAGGCGGCATACAGCGCGCTACCGGTATCGGTCAGCCCGTCGATGAGGGCCTGGAAACCGGTGCCGCCCAGAGCGATACCGCTTTCGATGGCGGCGGTCAGCGCGGCCGACAGATCGGCGAGCGCGGCGACACCCGCTGCGGCCAGGGCCTCGAAGCCGGGGATGAACGCACCGAAGGCAGACCCGATGACCGCCACCACATCGGCGGGCGTGGGCAGGCTCTCCAGGACGGACTCGAACAGACCCGCCAGCTGGGCGCCGGCGTTCACGAAGGCCTGCGCGATGTTGGCCGGGTTGAGGATTTCGAGACCGGCCGCGAAGGTGTCGAGGGCGAGCTCCAGGGCCGCACCCAACGGAGCGCTGATGGCACCGAACGCACCGACGAAGGCGTCGATGAACTGCTGCGGGGTCGGGAAGGCGGCGATGGCGGCGGCGAACGCGGCGTACAGCTGGCTGCCGGCGTTCTGCAGGCCGTCGACGATCGCGGCGAGGACGTTGCCGCCGAACTCCAGACCGTTGGCGAACACGTCCGACAGTGCGGCGGACAGGTTGGCGATGGCGGTGGCCGCAAAGCTGGTCAGGTCGGCGAACCCGGGCAGGATGCCGGCGAGCGCGTTACCGAAGGCCGCGATCAGGTCGCCCGGTGTCGGGAAGCCTTCGAGGACCAGGTTGAAGACGGCGGCGAGGTTGCCACCGGCGGTGAGCAGGGCCTCGACGATGGCCGGGACATCGAGGTCGAAGCCCAGGCTCAGGGCCACGTCCAGCGCGACGTTGAATGCCGCGGCCAGGGGTGCGTTGACCGCTGCGAGCACATCGAGGAAGACGTCGACGAAGGCCTGCGGGTTCGCGAACGACGCGATGGCGGCGGAGAACGCCTCGGCGAGCGCGCTTCCACCGTTCTGCAGGGCTGCCACCAGGACGTCGAAAGCCGAACCGCCCAAGTCGATTCCGGAAGCCAGCGTGGCGGCCAGGGTGGTGACCAGGTTGGCCAGGGCCTCACCACCGTCGGTCACCAGTCCGCTCAGGGCGGGGAACGCGCCGGAGAGTGCGGTGGCCACGGCGGTGGCGAAGGCGGCCGGCGACGGGAAGTTCGCGACGGCGGCATTGAACGCGGCGGCCAGATCGGCGCCGGCGGCCAGGAGTGCTTCGGCGATGGCTTCCGCGTTCGCGCCGATGCCGAGATCGATGACCGCCTGCAGGGCGACCTCGAGGGCCAGCGACAGGTTGAGATCGACGGAGGCGAATGCCGAAACAAGCGCATCGATGAAGGCTTGCGGAGTCGGGAAGGCGGCAATGGCGGAGTCGACCGCGGTCGCCAGGGTGCTGCCCTCGGCCAGGAGGCCGTCGACCACGGCGCGGAAGGCGGTGCCGCCACCGGCGACACCGGCGGCCACGGTCTCGCTCAACGCGGTGCCCACGTCGCGGATCGCGGTACCGGCGGCGATGGCGCCGGTCTCGACGCCTGCGCCCACCGGGGCGATCGCCTGCTGGGCGGCGGCGATCAGGTCGGCCAACGACGAGAGTGAGACATCTTCGAGCACTGCGACCAACCGGTCACCGCGGAGCGCAAGGTCCGACGGCACAACCTCGATTGGCGCGAGCGTGATGGCGGTGGCCCCCACAACGGCTACACCGGCGGTCAAGTACGACCGAATAGCAATATCCATGACATCCCCTGGCTGAGATCAAGCGAACCCGACGCAGCAAAAAGCTACCTGAGAATGGACTGAGTAACAAACCCATCTCGAGAAGAGTTTTCTCGCAGCGCGCTTGACACTCGTTGAGTTTGCTCGGCGCGACTGCGTCCGAAGGTAGCTCTGGACAGGAAGCTGTGAGTCGGCTATGCCCGCCGGCAAACTTCAATCGGCGTCTGCCAGTTTCCTGGATGCCCGCAGTTGTTTACCTTGGGCAAGTAGCTGGAAGACCATCTTTCCGGGTAACTTCCTGCCGAGCTGCGATCGACGTCAGCGATAATATTCGCCTGAGGCGACGTCGCGTGGCGGGTGTGGCCATACCGGACCCGCGAGAAGCTCCTGTGGTTCGACCAGCGGCCCGCTCTGGCAACGACATGACAGTCGAGCCCATCCGACCAGGGACTTCGCTGGCGATTACGTTGACTAGGTAAGAATCTCGGTGATCGGATCGCAGTCTTGATCGGCGCGTCGGACGCCGGTGTGTCGCGCGATCCGGGGGTATCAGGCGTTGAGCTGTGGTCGTGACCCCTTCTGAAGTGCCCGAAAATCGCTGGTTTGAGAATAAAGGGAAGTGGGTACCGGTGTGCCGAGATTCTGGTGATTGCCCGCAGAGATCCCAGCACAGGGGGAATGCGGGCATCTCCCACCCATTTATTGTGCGCGAGCTGGGCTGTAACACTTTGCTTCCGAGCGACGATGTAGTAGCTAGATAACGACTTGGTGACGACGTGTTTGACGCCAACGTAAAACGGTTAATCACCGAAACTTAGCGAAACCTGAGCGTCCAGCTAACTCTTCAGGACGCGTCTTCTAGCGTTGTGCCCGCTGTCGGCCGCGCACCGCGAGCAACCGGAACCTGTCGGTTCACGAGGGTGTGCACCCCGTAGGCGGCGGCAGCGGCGGCCATGAACACGGCAAGAATCCACCAGGGCGGGCGCGCCAGTTCCCAGACGAACAGTGCGGCCCACAGTGGTGCGCGTTGTGTGATGGCCAGAATTGCGGCTGCGCAGGCGAGGGAGATCGCAGGCACGCTCAGTGTCCACGGTGTCCAGGTGTTGACGGTGATCGCGACCAGAGACCCCAGGGCCGCACCCGTCGCCAGAGACGGCGTCAACAGTCCGCCCACCGCGCCGGCCCGGAGGTAGGCCGCTGTCAGCAGCGGCTTGAGTAGCAGTATCGCCGCGGCGCCGGCCAGGGTCATGTCGCTGCTCAGGGTCACCGTCAAGATGCTCTTGCCGTTGCCTGGCAGCTCGGGCCACCAGTGTGAGCAGATTCCGATCAGCAGCCCTGCGCCCGCGATGGCCGGTATCAACAGCCACGACGTGGGCAGCTGGGCGGGGCGTGCCGCCCGCATCAGCCGGTTGAAGACGCTGCCCACCGCCCAGGTCAAGGGCGCCAACAACACCGCCACGGCCACCAACAGATAGGACACGTCCGGATCGGGCCACGGCAGGGGAGTGGCGTCATGAGTCACCGCGGAGGCGACGGCCACACCGAGGCTGGAGGTCAGCAAGGCGGTCCCGAGCACCCGAGGCTGCCAGCTGTGCAACAGGATTCGTGATGCGAACAACGCGCCGCCGAGCGGCACACTGTAGACCGCACCCAGTCCGGCGCCGGCCGCGCAGGCCAGCAGGATCTCCCGGTCGCGTGCGGTGAGTGACCACCGGGACGTACCCAGGTCGCCGAGGGCGGCCGAGAACTGCCGCGGTGCACCTTCGCGGCCCAGCGAGGCTCCGGAGCCGACGACCAGCACCTGCAGTCCCGCATCGACTGACAGCGTGATGCGCGGAATCCGTTTGCCTCCCTTGATCACATCGGTGAGTTCCGGAACCGCGGTGCGGCGGCGCAACAGCCACCACCCCGCTCCGGCCAGTGCGCCACCGATCACCGGGCCGGCAACCCGGCGCAGTGGACTGCTGTCGCTCACACCGTCGAGCAGCGAGCCGAAGGAGTAGTGGAAGGCCAGGTGTTCGATCCAGTGCAGCAGCACGGTGGTGGCCATGCCCGCCACTCCGGCGAGCAGGCCGATCACGATGACAGCGCATCCGTATTCGACGTGACGTCGCCTCACCGCCTGAATGTAGGCGGAGTGATGTCGTCAGCGCAGCAGACCGGGGGATCTGCCGCCAGGCTAGGGTGGGCCGATGCAGCCAGACGAGGCCCCGCGGTTGTTGTTCGTGCACGCCCACCCCGATGACGAGAGTCTCAACAACGGTGCCACCATTGCGCACTATGCGGCCAAAGGCGCCCGCGTCCATGTGGTGACGTGCACGTTGGGCGAAGAAGGCGAGGTGATCGGCGACCGTTGGGCTCAGCTCGCCGTCACCCATGCCGACCAGCTGGGCGGCTACCGGATCTACGAATTGACTTCTGCCCTGGCGCATCTGGGCGTCGAGGCACCCGTGTTCCTCGGTGGCGCGGGCCGCTGGCGGGACTCCGGAATGGCCGGCGTCGAACCGAATTCCAGTAAGCACCGCTTCGTCGATGCCAATGAGCACGAAGCCGTCGGCGCCTTGGTGGAGATCCTGCGGACCCTGCGGCCTCACGTCGTCGTCACGTATGACCCCGCAGGGGGATACGGACATCCCGATCACATCCGCGCGCACCAGATCACCACGGCTGCGGTGGCCGCGTGCGGCGGCGCCGAGTATCCCGGCGAGCCGTGGACGGTGCCGAAGTTCTATTGGACCGTCATGTCGCGCAGCGCGTGGGATGCGGCGTTCGCCACGCTGCGCCCGGAAGATCTGCAGCCGCACTGGCAATTGGGACTCGACGAACGTGAGCTCGGCTACACCGACGATCGCATCACCGCGGTCGTGGACGCCACCGATACCGTGTCGGCGAAGGTCGCCGCGCTGGCTGCGCACGCGACCCAGGTGGTGGTCGGGCCGACGGGCCGGGCATGCGCGCTGTCGAACGACCTCGCGTTGCCGATCACCGGCGAAGAGCACTACGTGCTGGTGTCGGGGACCCCAGGCGCGGTGGATGATCGAGGCTGGGAGAACGACCTTCTGGCAGGCCTGTCGTTCGGGTGAGATTCGGCGAGGCCGCCCCCTCTACGGCCTCGCCGGAAAAGCACGTCGAACGCCACCTGTGTGCCTGAAGTTACGGCGTTGTGCAGCAGAAACAACCGTCCGCCGCCCAGTCGCGTAGGTGGAGGCGTCGATTCGGGTAATGACTACTTGCGCACATGGCGCCGCGGGTGCGCGGTAAGCTCCCCGAAGCCGGCACCTACGGAAGGGACGACCGTGGACCAGGATCTGGACCCCAACCTGCAGCACTGGCAGGACCGTTTCGACAATCTGCAGTGGGTCATCGGGTCGTTGTCCGGCCTGCTGGACAGCATTCCGACCTGACCGCCGGCACCGTCCGCTCCGCGTCCGATGGGGACCTCGGAGCGGCTGAACCCTCGATACGGGTCGTTGTACTGATCCTGCTCGCCGTGGACGGCGTGTTGTGCGCCGTCGCCGCGGCCCTGCTGCTTCCGTTCCGAGTGTCGGGTGTGCCCCTGCCCGTCAGCGCGTTGGTGGCCGGGGCGATCAACCTGGCGCTGGTCTGGGCGGCGGCGTACTGGGCTCCGTCGAATCGCGCTGCGGCGGTGCCGCTTTGGACCTGGTTGGCGACGGTCGCCGCGTTGACGTTCGGCGGTCCCGGCGGCGACATCGTGTTCGGGGGCACCGGCGTGCTGGCCTATTCGGCAGTGCTGCTGATCCTGTTCGGCGCCGGGCCCGCGGCGTTCTGGCTCTGGGTGCGCAGTCAACGCCGGCAGGTACCGCCGAAACGGTGACTGCCGGCTCAGTCCGTGCTGTCGGCCGAGCCGCTCGTGTCCTTGCTGGTGTCCGAATCAGCGGACGTGGCCGAGTCGTCGTCCCCGGAGGTCTCGGATGCCGGTTCGTCGGTCTTGTCGGTCTTGTCGGTGGCGCCAGCGTCGGTCTTGTCCCTCCCGGACGTGTAGCTGCTGGCGCGATCCCGCTTGCCGACCCGCGGCGCATCCTCGGCGTCCCCGTCGTCGGCGGCCTGCGTCTCGTCCGGTTCGGTGGTTTCGGGGTCCGTCGTCTCGGGCTCTGTGCTCTCCGGCTCCGTCGTCTCCGGCTCGATGGTCTCCGGCTCGGCGTCGGTGACCTCGTCCGTGGTGTCCGCAACGACGGTCTCGACCTCGTCGCTGGCGGCCGAATCAGTGCGCAGGGGAACCGAACCGAGCTGACCGGACGGCACCAGGCCCGCCAGTGGGCCGAGGACGTCGCGCAGCGCCTCGGGAACGGTGAACCGGATCTCGTCGGGCGGGCCCTGCGGCAGGTCCACCCGCGGACTGGTGGTGTGCGGAACCCAGACACCGGTGAGGTACTGCACCTGATCGAGGGTGAAGTTCCTGACGGCGTCGAAGGCCGCGCCGCCGTGGGTCTGCACCGAGAGCAGCGCCGTGTAGAAGGCGTCCTCCAGGGCGGGGGCCAGGCCGTCCTGCACCGTGTTGGCCACCAGATCGTTGGCGATGTCGATCAGGTCGTTGGCGAATTCGGCGAGTGTGTTGCCCCCGGTGTGGATCAGGCCCCAGACCTCGTTGAGTTGGAAGTCGGCCACCCCCACCAGCGGCAGCCAGGAGAATCCGCCGAGCACATTGCTGACGAACCCCACCCCGCCGTCGACCACCCCTGACGGTGGGTACCAGAGATTGACCAGGCTGTGCGCCAGGCCCGCGGCCACATCGGACACCGCGGTGACGGGGCCGCCGATCAGGCCGGGCAGCAGCGCCTGCGCGGCGACATCCGTGGGCGCGGCCAGGCTCGCCTCCACGGCGGTGGGGAACGGCGGCCACGGCGGGATCGGGGGCAGGGGCGGCAGCCAACCGAGGAAGTAGTCGATGACGAGGTTGATCTCGTTGATGCCCGCATTGAGCAGTGACGCCACCGCGGTGTAGGCGACCGCACTGAGTCCGTCGGCCCACACCGCGAGGTTCAGCGGATCGTTGAGCACCGGGTCCACCAGGTCGTAGACGATGCTGTCTGTGAAGTCGATGAACGGGGGATAGAGCGCGTAGATCTGATCGGAGATGTAACCGCCGAACGGAATCCAGCCCAGCGCCCACGGGGCGAGTTCCAGAGCAAAGTAGTCGGTCCACTCGAGGATGCCCTCGTACACCCAGTCGACGAAGTCCGAGGCGGCGTTCTGCACTGCCACGTCCCCGACGGCCAGGGGCATGTCGAGTTCGTCGGCGATGGCGTTGATCTCGGTCAGTGCCGACGCCACATCTCTCGGGGTCAGCGGTGCCACAGCGGCCGTGAGCTGCACCGGCGCCGAAATCTGGGGCACCGGTTGTTCCGGGACGGGCCGCACCGGCGCGACGGCGATAGAGCTCACAGCCAGGGTGCTCACCCCGGCGATGAGCATCGAACGAAGTGACACACGCATAACCGCTCCCCAGGTGACAGGCTCCAACCAGCGAAGAACTTACGTGGGCGAAAGGCGCTGTGCAGTGCTTTCAGTGCTGATGCGCGTGTCGCCGGCGGTTGACACACGTCCCAGCCGGCCGGTTCCGGGGGCTTTCCGGGGGCTATTGTGGCGGTCGTGGCTGGTGCCCCCGTTCCAGATAGTGAGACGCCAAGGATGAACTGCGATCGCATCGCGGTTACAGAGGAGTGGCTCTGAACCAGCAACACGGCACTTTCCTGCCGAGTCCGGCCTTTCCTACCCGTGAGTCCGAGGCTGCGAGGCCCAGTTCAGCGGCGATGCGCCGGG